>JAPLKL010000061.1 GCA_026388095.1 Elusimicrobiota bacterium
ACGAGGTCCGCCCCAGATGCATTTCCGCCGGCCTTCGGCCGTCGGTTCCGCGCGACTCTGCGAGTCGCGCGGCCGGTTTATGAACCCAAGCCCATGCGGCCGGGACTTTTTACGAGAGGCTCAAGTATTGTGTCCCCGAATTCGCCCTGACGGTTTTGCTATACTGGCCCGGCTTGGCCTCCTCGGAAATACAGGCCGTCATCGTCGCCGGCGGCAGGGGTGAACGCATGCGCCCCTGGACCGACCGCATCCCCAAGCCCATGGTCCCGGTCGCGGGCAAGCCCATCCTGGAGCACCAGCTCGGCTGGCTCAAGCGCTCCGGCGTCAAGAAGGCCGTCATGTGCCTGGGCTACAAGGCCGAGGCCGTGCAGGCCCATTTCAAAGACGGCAAGCGCTGGGGCCTGCGCCTGGACTACTCCGTGGAGAGCGCGCCGCGCGGCACGGCCGGCTGCGTGCGCGACGCCTGGACGCAGATCGCGGGCGACGCGCTCGTGGTCTACGGCGACATCTTCCTGGACATCAGCTTGCCGGACCTGCGGGCCTGCCACGCGCGGACCTCCTCCGCCGCCACCTTGGTCCTGGCCGAGACCGACCACCCCTACGATTCGGACCTGGTGCGCGTCGAAGGCGAGCGCGTCACCGGCTTCTACCGGGCCAAGCCCTGCGAGCCCCGCGAGCCCATGGCCGGCGCCCGCGGCGACGGCGGCGTCTGGGCCGCCGCGGCCGTCTGGATCGTGGGCAGCGCGCTCATGGACCTGGTGCCCGCGGACAAGCCCAGCGACTTCGGGCGGGACATCTTCCCCGCGGCCCTCAAGCAGGGCTTGGTCTTGGGCGGCTTCAAGACCACGGACCTCATCGCGGACCTGGGCACCCCGGAACGGCTCACGGCCTTCGAAAAGCGCCGCCGCAAAGGATTCAAGACATGATCATATCCAGGACCCCCTTCCGCATCAGCCTGGCCGGCGGCGGCACGGACCTGGCCGAGTACTACAAGCGCAGCCCGGGCGCCGTGGTGTCCACCGCCATAGACAAGTACATGTACATCACGGTCAACCGCTATTTCGACGACAGCATCATCCTCAAGTACCGCCGCACCGAGCTGGTGGAGTCCGTCGCCGACATACGCCACCCCATCCTGCGCGAGTGCCTGCGCAAGGTCGGCATCTCCAAGGGCATCGAGATCACCTCCATGGCCGACGTGGTGGGAGGCACGGGGCTGGGCTCCTCGTCGAGCTTCACCGTGGGACTCCTGCACGCCCTGCACGCCTGGAAGGGCGAGTTCGTCACCGCCGAGCAGCTCGCGGCCGAGGCCTGCGAGGTCGAGATCCGGCGCCTGCGCGAGCCCATCGGCAAGCAGGACCAGTACATCGCCGCTTATGGCGGCTTCAAGTACCTGGAGTTCATGTGCGACGGGGCGGTGCGCGTGGACCCCCTGATCTGCGCGCCCAAGACCTGGGCGAAGCTCTCCCAGCGCCTGCTTCTGCTCTACACCGGCGTGACCCGCAAGGCCGGCCCCATCCTGCGCCGGGCCCGGGCGCGCTTCCGCAGCCAGGACGCGGTCCTCAAGCGCATGCGCCGCATCGCCGAGCTCGCGCGCCAGGAGCTCCAGCTGGGCAACGTGGACTCCTTGGGCGAGCTCCTGCACGAGGGCTGGGTGCTCAAGCGCGGCCTGGCCAAGGGCGTGTCCAACGATTCCATAGACCAGGCCTACGAGCGGGCGCGCGGCGCCGGCGCCGCGGGCGGCAAGATCCTGGGCGCGGGCGGAGGCGGCTTCCTGCTCTTGTTCTGCGTCCCGGCCAAGCGCGAGCGCGTGCGGCGGGCCTTGTCCGGCTGGCGCGAGATCCCCTTCCGCTTCGAGCCGGAGGGCTCCAAGATCATCTATGTCAGCAAGTGAGCCGCCCCGGGCTCTCTCCATCATCGTTCCCGTGTACAACGAGCGCGCCACGCTCACGGCCTTGCTCGACCGCGTCCTGGCCATGGACCTCAAGGGCCTGGGCAAGGACATCATCATCGTGGAAGGCAACTCCACGGACGGCACCCGGGACATCGTGCGCGGCTACGAGGGACGGCCCGGAGTGACGGTGGTCTACGAGGAGGGGCCGCGCGGCAAGGGCGCGGCGGTGCGCGCCGGCCTGGCCCGGGCCGCGGGCGAGTTCCTGCTCATCCAGGACGGCGACCTGGAGTACGACCCGGCCGACACCCCCAGGCTGCTGGAGCCTTTGCTCAGGGGAGACGCTCAGGTGGTGTTCGGCTCGCGGGTCATGACCTCGCCCCAGCACTGGCAGTTCCGCAGGCTGCAGGGCGCGGAGCGCCTCTTCGGCTTTTTGGTCAACCTGGGCGGCGTGCTCTTCACCGGGCTCTTCAACCGGCTCTACGGCACGCACTTGAGCGACGGGGCCACCATGTACAAGCTCTTCCGCACCGCGGACCTCAAGGCGTTGACGCTCAAGAGCGACGGCTTCGACTACGACTGGGAGCTCTCCGCCAAGCTGGCCAAGAAAGGCCTGCGCTTCGCGGAGCTGCCGGTCTTCTACAAGGCGCGCAGCCTGGCCGAGGGCAAGAAGATCCGCTTCTGGCGCGACGGCTGGCGCGTGCTCATGGCCATCCTGCGCTACCGTTTCAGCGACTGAACCGGGGGACACCATGAAGAACGAGTGCTCGAGCGTGAAGACGGTCTTTGAATCGCGCTGGATGCGCCTGCTCGCGAAGACCTACGAGGACCTGTCCAGCGAGCCGTTCTACGTCGTCGAGGCGTCGGACTATGTGTCGGTCCTGGCCATGACTCCGCAGCGGGAAATCGTCCTGGTCCGCCAGTTCCGGCCCGCCGTCGGCAAGGCGACGCTGGAGCTGCCGAGCGGGCATGTCGACGCCGAAGAGTCTCCCGAAGGGGCGGCCGGGCGGGAACTGGGGGAAGAGACGGGGTATAAGGCCCCCCGGCTGGAATTGTTGGGTGTCCTAGAGCCCGACACCGGGCGACTGGCGAATAGGATGCACTGTTATTTCGCCGAGAATGTCGTCAGGGATGAAGGGCTGATGACCGAAGAGGAGTCGTTGGAAGTGATCCTGTGTTCGGAGCGCGAGCTGATCCAAAAGATCGAGTCGAATCAATTCTCGCATGCCCTTCATCTGGCGGTCCTCGCCCTGGCCAAGTTGAAGGGGCGCATCCCGTAGGGGCGGCCCTACTTGGTCCCGGAGATCCTCCAGGAGACCCCGACGTAAGGGCTGATATGCGGGTCTTGAAGGCCCTCTAGCCACTTCTCCGCCCGGGTGCGGCTGATGAAATGGGTGGTGGGCGCGTTCAACTTGTCGAATACGTTCGCCTGGTTGCGCGTGTATGGCATCCTGCGAAAATTGGCGAAGTAGTGGTAGAAAGGCAGGGCCCGCAAGGGGAGAAGGTAAAGGCTGTAAACCATGGGGTAAAGGGCGAGCGTCAGGGCATGGCTCAGCCACAACACGACGGGCCGGGACATGCGGCGGAGAAGCAAGGATTTGGCGGGCTCCAGGAAGAATTCATTGAGGGCGTTGCCCTCCCGGGCGTAGACCCAGAGGATGAGCCTGCCCCCGGGTTTTAGAAGATTCTTGAGGTGGGCTACGGTGCGATCCGGATCATCGGTGTGGTGTACCACTCCGACCGAGTAGACCACGTCGAACCGCTCGCCGGTATCCCACTCGGCGATGTCTCCTTCGAGGAACGCGACGTTGCGGAGGTCTGCCGTCTTCTGGCGGGCGATAGAGACGGTGTTCAAATCGATACCCACGACCCGCTTGGCCTTGGCGGCCACCAACCGCACGTGGTGCCCGGGGCCGCAGCCCGCATCCAGCACCGTCTTGTCAGCGAAATCCTCCAGCCGGTTGGGCCAGATCCAGTCGGCATAAAGCCAAGACTCCCGGTCTTCGAGGTGGGTCCACTGGAACTCCCACTCATCCTGTTTGCGCTGGGCCTCTGGCATCGACCCATTATATGAATTCGTGCCCGGAGTGGCCATGAGCCGCGGCGGCCGAGTTTGGCTTGGGAGCGTTCTTTTATGTAGATTATTCCCCATGCGTAATATCGCCGTTTCCGCGGTCATACCTGCTTTCAATGAAGAGGGGGCCGTATCCGCGGTCGTGCAAGGAGTCCGGGATGTTCTTTCCGGCTGCGTCCAGGATTTCGAGGTCCTGGTGGTCGATGACGGCTCCAGCGACGGGACCGGCGCGGCCGCGCTCAAGGCCGGGGCCGTCGTGCTGCGGAACCCTGCCAACCAAGGCTACGGCCAATCTCTGGAGACCGGCATCAAAGCCGCCCGGCACGAGTGGATCCTGATGCTCGACGCGGACGGCTCCTACCCGCCGGAAGAGATCCCGAAACTGCTGGACTATGCCCCGGACTTCGATCTCGTCATCGGGATGAGAAGCGGGGTTCATTTCTGGGGTTCCTTTTTTCACGCTTTCCTGCGCTGGTTCTACCTTAGGATCGCCAGTTTTGTGGTGGGCGAAAGGGTCCCGGACGCCAATTCCGGGCTGCGGCTTGTGCGCAAGTCCTTGGTTTCGCAGCCCGAGCCCGTCCGGTGCCTCGGCTATTCCCATTCCACCACCATGACCCTGTCGTTCCTGAAGGCGGGGCGTTTCGTGAAATTCGTCCCCATCGAATATCGTCTCCGCAGGGGCAGGTCCAAGGTTCGGCCTATCCGGGACATGCTGCGGACCATGCAGATCATGACGCAGATTCTCCTCGCTTACAACCCACTGAAGCTTTTCATGGCGTTGGCCTTTTTTCCGGCGGGGCTGTCCCTCGTCCTGGCGGCGGCGTTCGTCTATCGCGGCGCTGATATTTGGGCGGCCATGGCCGGCCTGGCGATGCTGGCGGCGCTGCTCTGTTTCCTGGCTGGATGCGTCATCGACGCCATACGCATGCAGAGGGGCCGCGCTGATGAATCCTCCTAGTCCGGGCGCGCTCCTTCGCGCCCGGGCCGCGACCTGCCTGGGCTTCGTCGTCCCCTTGCTCGGCTACCTCGCTTTGACCTTGCTGTATTACCGGCCCCTGGCTTTCCATTTTTTATCGAGCATGGCCGGCCGCGCCGGGGATAATTCCGCGGACCTTTGGAATATGTGGTATTTCCGCTATTCCCTCGTGACGCTCCACGCCAATCCTTTTTGGACGGACACTCTTTATTGGCCTTACGGCGCCAACCTCCTGACCCACGGCTATGGGCTGGCGCACAATCTGGTCGCGTTTTTCTTGTTGCCCTGGTTGGGGCCGCCCGCCACCCATAACGTCATCTGCGTCTCCATCGCGGCGCTCGCGGGCTATGCTGTGTTTTTGATGGCGACGGACTGGGGCGCACCGAAAGGCATCGCCTTCGTCTCCGGGGCGCTTTACACTTTCAACCCGTTTACGGAAGGGGTCATGCTTTGCGGAGGAGCGTTCGATTACCGCAACAGCCACGTCATCGCCATCTTCGTCTGGATGCTTTGCCGCGCCATCCGCGGGCGGCGGCTCCGCGACGCGATATTGGCTGCGGGCGCCTTGACTTGGGTCTGGGCCTGCTGCTACTACTATTTCATGTTCTGTTGCCTGCTCATCCCCGTGTTCTTTCTGTGGCTGGAAAGGCCTTTTGAGCCGCAACTGGTCAGGCGCCCGGTGTCTTCCCGGGTCAGAGTCTGCTCGCGTCTGAGCGATGCCGCCATGGTCGCGTCATTGCTCTGGGTCCTGCATTCGCTGGCGCAGGGGCAACGCGAATTCCATGGAGCCGGGACAGCCCGCGCGCTTTTTGGTTACGTCATGCCTTATCTGGTGTTCTGGGGGCTGCTGTTTCTGCGTCTGGCCTTGATTTGGTCGGTCAAGGTGCGCGTCTCTCTGGCGGCGTTTCGCCAGCAGTCGGTGATGCCCTATCTCGCGGTGATCGCCTGTTGGGCTGCGCTCAATTGGCCGATGGTAGGCGCTTCTCTGTTCCTGATGGGCAGCGGCGACTATATCACCAACATGCATCCGTGGCGGGGCGGGGGCAATCCTACGGATCTTCTGTTGATGCTGGCGCCGAATTCCTATCATCCGATTTGGGGGCGTTCGGTATCCGCGTTTCTGGCGCGGCTGCATTTGGGTCCTTCGATCCCATTGGGGTATCTGCCTCTGGCTGGAGCCTTTGTGCTGTGGCGCTGGCAGGGCTTCAAGGACAAATGGACGTCGTTGTGGTTTTTCGGGGCCATCTTCAGCTTCATCATGACCTTGGGGCCGTGGCTGCGGCTCTGCTCGGTACACACCTATCTTCCCTTACCGTTCTATTTTTTGCATTTGCTTCCCATCTTCAATAACATCCAGGTGGGGGCCGAATTCATCATGTTCGTCGCGCTTTTTCTCGCCTTGCTCTTCTCGGAATTCCTCAAGGAGGCGGTCCGGCGGGTTCCGCCGCGTCTGGCCGCGGTCGTGCCCATAGCCGCTTTTCTGATCCTGGCGGCGGAATTCGTCCCGGTCAGAGCCAATATGTTGGACTTCAATATCCCGCCTTTGATCGAGCGGCTGGGGCAGCGTCCGGATGGAGCGATGCTCACGATCCCGTACGGAGCGGTCTTTGATGGCACGCCGGAAGGGGCGTTAGGCGTGGCCTGGCTGGACATGTCTCTCCAACTGGTCCATCATAAGCCTTATGTGGGAGGTGCTCTGGGAAGGGTGGCGCAGCGCACCTACTTGGCGATGCGCGGAGATCCTTTTTTGCAGGCTATCCTGCGCGTCCAAGCGGGGGGAGATTCCCCCCCGCTTCTTCTGGATCGGAAACGGACCGCCGAATATTTTCGCTCCATGCGCTTGCGCTATGTCCTAGTGAGCGCCTCGCGGACTCCCGAGAAGCTTCAGCGCGTGATCGGCCGTTGGCCGTTGGAGAGCATCGATTCCGAAGGCGATCTGAGATTGTATTCGGTCCGGTCGCTTTGAGCACCGTGAATGAAAGCGCTATGAAAAATTCCAGCACCGGATTCCTCCGGTGGGCGCCCTGGATGGGGGGCCTGCTTGTCGCCTGCGCCATGTGTTCCGGCTATCCGCTCATGTATGCCTGCCGGCGCGCTTGGCAAGCTCATTACCCGACCCTGACGGAGCAATGGGCCAACAATGGACGCTTCACGTTGTTGGGATGGTTCGGCACCGAGCTGTGTTACGAGGAGCTGGCTTACGCGGCGCGCGCAAACGACACGGCTCGGCATTGGCCAGGTTACGATCCTTATATTAAAGAGAATCGCGGCCTGCGCCAGCTCGTGATCGACCGGTTGACATATATCGTGATGGCTGCCGTCATCGCCGTAATAGGCGACATCAACTGGAGTTGGATAGTCATCAGGTTTTTATGTTGTTGCGCTTGGTTCATACTGGTCTATCGCCTCATGATGCGGGTCGCCGAGTCGCCGCCGATGGCTCTATTCTGCGCCACATTCATAACTTGTTACAGCTATATTTTGACTTTTCTTTTTGTAGCTAATTTATCCTGGGATGGCTCCCTGCCCCACATCTTTGCGCACAATGTTTGGACCGTGCTCTCTTACGGTCGCACCGAGGCGGTCATACGCCTGCCACGCCCTGGCGTAACCTATGCCCTTTTGTTTCTGGCGACCTGGGGCATCATCAAGGCGGCGGAAAGCGATACCTGGCGATGGGCGGCTTGGAGCGGCGTTATGGGCGGAGCTCTGGCGTATGTCCGGTTTGACGTTTGGAGCACCTATGTGGTAGCCAGTTGCCTTTATGCCTTGGCGCGGTCCGTGCAGGATAGGCGCATGCGATGGAGGCTCTGGATGTCCGTGGTGATCACCAGCTTGGTGAGTCTCCCTTTGCTCTATTGCATCTACCCCCCCGACCCGGATCTCCTCGTTCGCGTAGTCAGGCCCGGTCGGCATTTCGATCTTAACTCGCTGGTTTATTTCGCGGCCTTTGTCATCGGCCTGCGCGGGCGCCGCAATCCTACGGTATTGTGCTTCACGTGTTTCGCGGCCGCGATCTTCCTCATGGTGAATATCGAATTAGTGACGGGTTTCCCCCTGCAATCTGTACACTGGAAATTCATTGGAAATATCTATCTCTTCTTTTTGGCCGTAGCTTTCGTCCCGAGAATTCTTAAATGCCGCACGCGCCCGTGGCTGGCAGCATCTGCGCTTCTAGTCTTGACTGCTTTCTCCCAAAGCATCGCCTACGCTGCCATTCACTATCCCTTTCAAGGGCTCCCGAAGGACTATGATGATGCTCTGGTTTGGCTCAATGCGCATACGCCGGACAATAGCGTGGTCTTGACTATAAATCCGGAGATTGACGCCTTGATCCCGGTCTTTACGCATAATAAGGTTGTTTTGGCCTACGTAATACCCTGGGTTTCAGATTACCCTTTGCTCCAGAACTGTCAAAGGCTGGTGGGCGGCTTGAGGTTGTTAGGCGCCGACGTCGCGCGTTTCATCGCGGACTGCTTCACTTCACCCTCTAGCAAGTATGACCGGCGCAGCATGTTGGCGATGGGCCTACGCCGCGGAGAAATCGAAAAAGAGAAAGAGGGGCTCTATGAATTGATGCTGCTCAGTTATATGCCCGAGTCTACGGCACGAACACTCCTGTCCCAAGCCCAGAATAAACCTATGGATATTCTGCCCGACTACATCTGGTTCGGCCACCTGGAGCGGGAGTACGCGCCGGGATTCCCGCGCTCCGCCAAACGCTGGCGTTTGGTCTATCGCAACCGCGCGCTCGATATTTATGAACGTCAGGACTTGCTATGCGCCCAGGACCAGAAGGGCGACCAGGCTCGGCAGGCCAGGGTCGCGCCATGAACAACAACCTTTTCGGCGCAAAAGGCTGCTTAAGCCCAATGCCGGTCACTTAGCGGCACGCAGTTGTTGTGCTATGACGAAAGACGGCGACTTGGTGTGAAAATTCGTCATGTTTTTTAATCGCTTCTAGCAAATCCACCGCCAGCGCTGGAGGTATTTCTAAATTTCTCGTTATTTCATCAATATAATTAGCATTTGAGGTCGCCATCCAGATCACTGAGACTTCGGCCCAATACTCTCTCTTCGTGCGCTCGCGGCGCTTGGCGCCGCGAGCCGCGCGCGCCCCATTCCGCCTGCGCGCGCGACTTCATGAAGATCCAAGGGATGGGGAAGTGACCCAGCACTCCGAATCCTCATAGGGTCGGCGCGACAGAGGAATATCGTCGCGCCGGCCTCGGAACCCCTACAGGGTTCCGAGGGTCTTAACGTCAGCGGCCGACGGAAGCGGACCTTGAGTGACCGGCATTGTGCCTAAGCCGCGTGGAAATCGTCAGCCGGAGGGGCTGGAGAATATCCCCTTCAAGTCAAGCGCTCTCCCCAGAGGCCTTGAGCCATGTCCAAAGCCTGTCGAGCCCCTCGGCCACGCCGATTGCGGGCTCCCAGCCCAAATCGCGCCTGGCCTTGCGGATGTCTGATACGTAGACGCGCTGGTCCCCCGGCCTCCAGGTCGCCCGGCTTAGGCGCATCCGGTGCCCCTGCTTGCGCTCAATCCAATCCAGCAGTTCCAGAAGCGAGAGGGTGTTTTTCGGCCCGCCGCCGATGTTGTAGATACCTCCGGCGGAGACGTGGCGGCGGCGCCAGGCCGCGTCGAAAGCCGCGAGCAGATCGTCGATGTGCAGGATATCGCGGATCTGGCGGCCGTCCCCGTAGAGCGTGACCCCTTTCCCGGACTGCGCGGCTTTCATGAAATGCGCCACCCAACCCTGATCCTCGGTGCCCTGCTGATGCTGGCCGTAAATGCAGGACTGACGGAACACGACCGTGGGCAGGCCGTAGATGCGGTGATAGTCCCTGAAATACTGGTCGGCCGCGCCTTTCGAACAGCCGTAGGGCGAGTGAAAGTCCAGGGGCTCGCGCTCCGAGATCCCATGGGGACGGCCCACGTACCTGTAGCGGCCTTTGCTCAAGACGCCCTGGACGCCCTCCATGCCGCCGTAGACCTTGTTGGTCGAGGAGTAGAGGACGAGGGGCTTCTCCGGAAGGCCGCGGAGGGCCTCCAGGACGTTCAAGGCGCCTCTGGCGTTTATCTCGAAGTCGGTGCGCGGGTCTTCCACGGAAGTGGTCACCGCTACCTGGGCCGCAAAATGCATGACGAGCTTGAGCCCCTTGCGGCGGTGTCGGACCCAGCGCGCCACCGCGGCCGCGTCCCGCACGTCCAGGCGCGTGAAATCCACCGGCCCCTGGCGCTTAAGCCAGGCGAGATTACGTTCCACGCCCCAGCGGGACAGATCGTCCAGGGCCGAGACCTCCCAACCCTCGGCAAGCAGGCGGGCGGCAGCGTTGACACCGATGAAGCCGGCTCCGCCGGTGATGAGGACTCTCGGTCGATATCGATAGGTTTTCGTGGCTTCCTCCCGTCAGCGGCGCAGTCCCATGGACGCCAAAGTCCAAAGGCCCTTTAGGTTGTTCAGGATTTCCTCCCAGGACCGGATCCGCCGCAGCCTCTGCAGCACGTAGGCCGGCCGCAGGTGGTAGCGCAGATACACGCGCTTGTACTGCCGCTGGATCTCCTCCGGCGTGAAATGCTCCGTCCGGAAAACGGGGAGGCTGTGAAAGACATACTTGCTCCAGTCCCTCTCCAGCAGGAAGCCGGCCTTGTCCAGCTCCGCGTAGAGCTCCGTCCCCGGCAAGGGGATGAGGGTATGGATGTCCGCGACGTCCGGCTTGATCTCCATTAGGAAGCGCAGGGTGTTGTCGATCATGGAGCGGTCCTCATTGGGAAAGCCGATGATGATGAAGGCGACCGTCTCGATATCCAGCTCGCGGCATTGCCGGAAGACCTCGCGGACCTTCTCGAGGTCCTGCCGCTTGTGGATGCGCTCCAGGGTTTCGGGATTCCCCGACTCGACGCCGAAAGAGAGGGAATAGCAGCCGGATTTTTTCATCAGCCGTAGCAGTTCGCCGTCCAGGGTGTTGACGTGGACCCCGTTCGGGGTGGCCCAATGGAGCTGCCAGCCCTTTTCGATGATGCCCTTGCAGATGCTCTCGATGTGCGCTCGCTTGAGAGTCAGGACGTCGTCCACGAAAAGGATCTCCTTGACCCCGAAACGGCTATAAAGGGCCTCGATCTCATCGAGAACGCTTTGGGCGCTGCGCACTCGGTATCCGTGCCCGAAGACCCCTCGGCTGCAGAAGGTGCAGTTTGAAGGGCAGCCCCGGCTTGTGAGGACCGAGGCCGCCTTCTGGGTCCGGCCCAGAGGGTGCTGATAGTCCCCGAAGTTCATCAGGTGCCAGGCGGGAAAGGGCAGCGAATCCAAGTCCGCTATAGGAGGCCTTCCCGGCGTAGAAACGACCCGGCCGTTCTTCTTGAAATGGATGCCCTGGATCCGCTCCAGGTTCGGATCGCCCTGCGCCAGGGCATCCAGCAGTTCGACCGCGGTCTGCTCCCCTTCGCCCCGGACCACGATGTCCACGTCCGGCTCTGCGGCGACCTCCTCAGGCAGGATGGTGGCATGCACTCCGCCTAAAAGAGTCTTGACGTCGGGAAATAGCTCCTTGGACATGCGGCAAAGCCTGACCGCCTGCCTTATCATGGGCGTCGCGGCGGTGACGCCGACGAGCGATGGCTTCTCTTGCGCCAAGGCCTTTTTCACGTCCACTTCGCTCAGGCGCGAAGCTTCCATATCCAACACTCTCACCGAATGTCCCGCCCGCTCCAAGGCCGCCGCCAGGTAGAGCAGGCCCATCGGCATGGCCTTCCATGCGGATCGGTTGATGGCCTTATTGGAAGTGGCGGAATACGCCGGGTTTATCAGAAGGATCTTCTGTTTCATGACGCTTCGGAGCTGGAGGCCCTATGCCATGTCCTATAAAACCCAGATAGAGACTAGCCCCGGCCGTTGCGCTCGAAAAAGAAAATCTTGAACAGCGAAAGATAGGAGAGCAGGTTGCTCCAGATCCTCATGGAGCTCTTCCCTCTCCTAGCGGCGTAGTCGTACACCATCGGGATCTCCCGCGCTCCCCGGATGAAGCCGCGCAGGCGCAGGAGCATTTCGGCGTTGCAGGCGAAGCCGCCGGCGCTCGTGAAACAGTCCCCGTACTCCGAGAGCGCGGACCGGAGCGGCCCGGCCCGATAGACGCGGAAGAAGATCGTATAGTCCCGCACTCCGGGCATGCGGCAGACGAGCCGAAGCACGGCGTTCGCCCCCAGGCTGAGCAAAAGCCGCATGGGCGGGAAGCTCCGGTAGGCTCCCCCGGGCTGATGCCGAGAGGCGATGACCACGTCGCAGTCTTCGCCGAGCCTGGCGATCATCCGCCTGATGGCTTCAGGAGGACTGGTCCCATCGCCCTCCATGATGACGACCGAATCGTCCGGTCCCGCATCCGCCAGCGCCGCGCGCAGTCCGGTCAGGAAAGCCGCGGCGATGCCTCGGTTGACCTCGTGCTTGAGCGGGTGGAGGGGATAGCGGGCGCCCAGTTCTTTCAGGACCGCCTGGGTATCGTCGCGGCTGCCGTCGTCCACGATGAAGAGCCGGTATGACCCTGCGCCGAGCGCGGCATCAATGCGCTCGCAGAGCCTCGGCAGATTGCGGGCCTCGTTGTGGGCTGGGATTACGATCCTTACCAAGCTATGGCTGCTTTCGGAAGTAGTCATGGATGGATCGTGGGAAGGATAAGGCCTGGCCAAAGCCATGATAACATATGCGTTGCGAACCAGTCATTCCAATCCTTCAAGGGCTTGGTCGGCAGCGGCTTTCAGCCGGCGTCCTCGCGGCCCCGGCCCGCAGTCCATGCCGCCACCCCGGCGGCCGCCGCGAAGATCAGGATGGGCATGACCGCCAAGCGATAGCGCATCTGGCTGACGCTGACCACGTGCACGGCCATGGTCGCGAGCAGGAACAGGCCCAGCGGGTAGAGCTCCTCCCGGCGCCGGCGCAGGCCCCATAGCCCCCAGAAGCCTCCGATGATGAGCGCGGGCTCGCAGGCCAGGCTCACGGCCACCAGGGCCGCGCGGCCCAGGCCCGCGCCCGGATGGCTGTAGGAGTCCTCCCGGTAGGCCTTGTCCGCGCGCGGGTAGAAGCGCCAGAAGTTCACGGCCTTGCGGGCCCACTGCCTGAGCGTCCGGCCGGGCTGCTCGCGCATGAAGGCCAGGCCCTGGCGCAGGTAGAGGCGGTCGCGCTCGACCGCGGAGAGGCGCTGGCCCTCCTCGTAGAAGGGCAAGGACTTCAGGGCCTCGCGAGCCACGCCCGTGTCCACCTCGTTGAGGTCGAAGAGCACGGTCCCGTCGAGCAGCGTGATGCCGCCGTGGAGGTCGAGGGCGAAGGCGCCGACGGCCGCGCGGTTGCGCGCGCACCAGAGCGTCAGGGGCAAGGACCAGGCCAGCACCGCGGCGCAGAGCGCCTTGCCGGTCCAGCGGCGGCGCAGGCAGGCGGCCAGGCCCGCCAGCCAGAGCAGGACCGCGATGGGCATGGCCTCGGGCCGGCACAGGGCCGCGGCGGCCAGGGCCAAGCCCGCGGCCGCGGCCGGGCGCCAGGAGGCGCCGCGCTCCTGGAGGCTGGCGCAGAGCGCCCAGAGTCCCGGGACCACGGCCGCCACATACAAAGTCTCGGAGAGGACCATTCCCGAGTAATAGATGAAGAAGGGATAGACCGCGGCCGCGGCCAGGGCCAGCCGCCCGGCCGCGGCCGAGCCGCTCAGGCGCCAGGTCATGCGCCCCAGGGCCCAGGCCGTGGCCGCGGACACGAACGCCTGCGCCAGCCTGGGCCAGAGCAGGCTGTCGCCGCCGAGCCGCAGGCACAGGGCGAAGAAGCCGACGGGGATGGGGGGCGCGGCCTGGGGCGCGCCCCCCTGGCCCAAAAAGCCCAAGGAGGCCAGGTTCCAGGCCAAGGCGTGGAATCCGGACTCGTCGGTCTGGTGGAACTGCCCGCCCAGCTTCAGGGCGAAGGCCAGGCGCAGTCCGAGCGCCAGGGCCAGCCAGGCCCAGTCGGGGGTCTCGAAGAGGATGCGGTCGCGGCGCCGCCGCCAGGGCTGATGCATGGGGAGATTCTAAGACTTTTCCCTCCAAATCCGCTAGAATCCCATGCGGATGGAGAACGAGATCACGGCGGTCATCATCGGGGGCGGGCAGAACGAGTCCCTGCAGGTGGACGGCAAGCCCGTGCCCAAGTCTTTGGCGCCGGTGGCCGGCCGGCCCCTGCTGGAGCACCAGCTCGACTGGCTCAAGCGCGCGGGCATCGACTCCGCGATCCTCTGCCTCGACTACCAGCCCGAGCTGGTCCGCGCCCGCTTCGGCGACGGCTCCGCCTTCGGCGTGCGGCTGCGCTACTCTTTCTCCGAGTCCCCGCGCGGCACCGCCGGCCTGGTCAAGGGCCTGGGCCCCGCCTCCTTGCCCGACGACGTCCTGGTCCTCTTCGGCGGCATCTACCCCCAGACGGACTGCGCCCGCATGCTCCGCTTCCACCGCGGCCACCAGGGGCTGGCGACCTTGGCCCTGCACGAGTGCCGGCCGGAGCACCGGCCCGGGCCGGACGCCTGCGCGGGGAAGGGCCGCAGCTGCGCCCGGGCGCACGGCTGCTCCGGCGAGCCGGTGGCCCTGGGGCCGGCCCAGCGCATCGTGGACTTCCCCCGCTACTCCACGCCGGGCCAGACCTGCCTGGCCCTCTCCCCGCTCTGGATCATCCGCCGCGGCCTGCTCCACTTCGTGCCGGACGGGCCGGCCAGCGATTTCGTCAAGGACGTGTTCCCGGCCGCAGTGAAGGCCGGGGAGGCGCTGCAGGGCTATCCCGAGACCGGACTGCTCGCGGACCTGGGCTCCCCGGAGCGCTACGAGCGGTTCACCAGAAGCCTGGCCAAGGGCAAGGCCTTGAAAGAAGCCACCCATGGTCAAGCCTGAGGTCGTCGCCTACCTGCAGGCGAACCTGAAGAAGCACCCGATCGACGAGCTGCGCCGGCAGTTGTCCCAGGAAGGCGTCGGCGACGTGGACTTCGACGACTCGCTCAAGGCCGCGATGCGCGCGCCGCCCACGGTGGCGACGGCGACGGGGGCGGGGCGCTCGGCGCCAAGCCGGGCCAGCGTCGTATTCCTGGTGGCGGGCGTGGCGGTGGTGGCCGCGCTGACGGCCCTGCTCGCCCTGCGGCGCGAGCCCCCCCCGCCGCCGCCCTCGTCGACCACGGTCGTCTCCGCGACGGGCGAGTCCGCTTTCGTGGGCAACACGGGCTACGTCATCCGCCTGCCCAAGGGCTACGAGGCCGTGGCCGCCTTCAAGGACGAGAAGAAGACCATCGAGATCGTCCATTTCTGCCGGGCCGGGACTGACCCCACGAATTTCGTGCACGGAGGGCTCTTCGGACAGATGGGCATCGTGCGGCTCGTCGTCCAGCCCAACCCCTGGGCCGGAGACATCATGGGGCCGGACCGCCTGGCGCGCGCCATCAGCGGGGAGCGCACCGCGCGCGGAGACAAGTTCGCGGTCAAGAGCATCCAGGTCAGCTCTTTGCGCGGCGTGCAGGTCCAGACCGAGCTGCCCGACATCAGCGTGGAATCCTACATCCTGGGCGAGACGGTGCTGTACCATTTCTACGCCGGGCAGGAGGACGAGGTCTACCGCGACATCGTCAACAGCCTGCGCGACCCGAACGCGGAGACCCTCTGATGGATCCCGCGGCCCGGCGCCACCGCGCCATGATCTGGGGCGCGTCCTTGCTCATCGCGGCGGCCGCGGGGCTCTACGCGACCTACCTCTATGACTGGCTCCGGGGCGGCGCCTCCCGGCAAGCGCCGCCGTCGGCGGCCGCCGTGGACGCCGCCCTGCAGAAGGCCCGGGCGGACTTCCGCGCGCACCTCCTCGATTGCGCCGCGCACCTGCGCCTGGCCGAGGCCCTCACTCGCGCCGGCCGGCCCGTCGACGCCTTCTACGTCATGCATTGGGCCCGAGACTTCTTCGGGGACGACGTCTTCATGCGCGCCCACGCCTTGGTGGTCCTCTATCAGGGCCGCCATTTCCTGGGCAGCGCCCCGTTCGACGCGTCCGCGGCCAACGAAGCCCGGCTCAAGGAGCACCTGGCCGCAGACCCGCAGGACCCCGCCGCGCTGGACTATCTGGCCCACATCGCCCAGTCCCGCGGCCGCGCCGCGGAGGCGCTGCGGACCGTGGAGAGCGGGCTGGCCGGGCACCCCGACGACCAGGGGCTGCTGGCCTACCGGGCGGAACTGGCCGTTGCGGCGGGAGACCGGCGCGCGGCCGTGGCGGCCTGGGGCCGGCTGGCGGCCGCGCGGCCGGGGACCTTCGAGGCGCGCAGCGCGCTCGAGGAGCTGGGCCGCCTGGCCCAGGGGCCGGGCGCCGGGGAGGACGCGGCGCTGGCCCGGGAGGCCCTGACCGAGCTCCTGCGCGGCCGGCCGGATGACCCGCTGGTCTTCTCGACTTTCGCCATGGCCGAGTGGCGCAAAGGCGGCGCGGCCGCGGCGCGGGCTTTGGTGGGCGAGACCCTGTCCAAGCACCCCGGACAGGCGGGCGCGCTCATGGTGGAAGGGGCTCTGGCGCTCGAGGACCGCGACGTGGAGAAGGCCATCCGGCGCTTCACCGAGGCCTGGGAGAAGGACCCCGACGACCTCTACAGCGCGGCCAAGCTCGCCCAGCTCTACTTCAAGGCCCGCGCCGACGCCGAAGCGGCCCTGCCTTTCTACATCGCCCTCTACCGGGCCAACCCGCGCTACGACGACGGCGTGCCGGCCCAGCAGCGCATCCGCGAGATCCTCGACGCGCGGCGCGAGGCCATGCTCAAGCAGGTCCGGCCGGAGGCGCTGGGGCGCTTCTTCGCCTCCGAGGACGCGTCCTTGCGCGCGGAGGCCGCGGTCAAGGCGGCCCAAGACCGGGACCCGCGCTGGATCGAGACCTTGGCCGGCCTGCTCGACGACGACACCGAGATCGTCCGCCACAACGCCGACTACGCGCTCTATCAGATCGGCAAGGGCTCTCCGGACGCCGTGCGCGTGCGCCGCGAGGAGTGGATCGATTCGGACCAGCCGCTGGTGCGCGTGCGCGCCTTGAACCTGTTCGCCGACCTGGAGCCCAAGGCGACCTGGCCTTTGGTCCTGAAGGCCTTGCGGGACCGGGATCCGGCCGTGCGCTTCCTGACCCGGGTGATGGTGCTCGACCACTACTACCAAGACTCGCCCGAAGGGGCCAAAGCCCGCGCCGACTGCCTGGCCCGGGAGAAGGACCCGCAGGTCCTGGCCTTGACCTCGCGCTGAGGCGCCATGGGTCCCGGCCCCTGGTTCGACACCCACGTGCACCTCGGCGGCCCGGATTTCGACGCGGACCGCGAGGCGGTCCTGGCCCGGGCCGCGGCCGCGGGAGTGGGCCGGCTGGTGGAGATCGGCGACGCGCCCGAGGATTGGCCGCGGGTCCTGGCTCTGGCCCGGGCTTGGCCGGGGGTCCTGCGCTGCGCCTTGGGCCTGCATCCCTACTACGCGGAGCGCTGCACGGACGCCTTCCTGGCCGACCTGGAGCGCCAGGCCCGGCTCCCCGAGGTCGTCGCGGTGGGCGAGATCGGCTTGGACTACGCGCGCGGCCCCGTGGCGCCGGAGATCCAGAAGGCGGCCCTGCGGCGCCTGCTCGCCGCCTGCCGGGACTGGGGCAAGCCCGCGGTCATCCACTGCCGCGGCGCCTACGAGGACCTCAGGCTCATCGTGAAGGAGGTCTTCCCCTCCCCCCCGCAGGGGCGGCGCTTCTGGGGCGTGGTGCACTGCTTCTCCGGCACGCCCGAGGACGCGGAGTCCTTGGCCGCGGGAGGCTGGGCCTTGGGCGCCGACGGCCCGGCGACCTATCCCAAGAACGCGGCGCTGCGCGAGGCCTTCCGCCGCGCGGGGCCGGAGGTCACGGTGCTGGAGACCGACAGCCCCTACCTCCCGCCGCAGAGCCGCCGCGGCAAGCGCAACGAGCCCGACGCGGTGCCCGAGATCGCCGCGGCCCTGGCCCAGGTCTGGGCCCTGCCGGCCGCGGACGTCGCCCGCGCCACCACCGCCAACGCTGAAGAGCTGTTCCGGGATCGGGGACACAATACCTAATTCGTCGTCGGCAAAAGCCCGCCTGGCGCCCGGATGTTATAGAATATCGGACATGGAATAATTCTTCGACGATAGTTGAGGTTCCAAAATGAATCACGACCTGAAGAAGTCCGACTTCCTCAAAGAGCCGATCGAGCACATCGACATCACCAAGCACGACACGCGCGCGCTGGTGGAGGCCATGTCCAAGATGGCGTATTCCGCCCGGGACCTGGCCCGCGCCAGCGACATCTACGACCGCATGCTCGCCGACAAGGACTGCGACGTCATCCTGTGCCTGGCGGGCTCCTTGTTCTCCGCGGGCCTCAAGCGCGTGGTCTACGACCTGGTCAACAACAACATGGTCGACGCCATCGTCTCCACGGGCGCCAACATCGTGGACCAAGACTTCTTCGAGTCCTTGGGCTTCAAGCACTACAAGGGCACCAAATGGGTCGACGACAAGGAGCTGCGCTCGGTGCGCGTGGACCGCATCTACGACACCTTCATCTGCGAGGACCAGTTGGGAGTCTCCGACGACACCATCTCGCGGCTGTGCGACACCTTGAAGCCCCAGCCCTATTCCTCCCGGGAGATCCTCGAGGAGATGGGCAAATACCTGGTCAAGAACTGCAAGTGCAAGGACTCCATCCTGCTGGCCGCCTACAAGAAGCGGGTGCCCATCTTCGTGCCCGCCTTCTCGGACTGCTCCGCCGGCTTCGGCTTCCTGCACCACCAGTGGCACAACCCGGACGCGCACGCGAGCATCGACTCGGCGCGCGACTTCCGCGAGCTGGTGCGCCTGAAGATGGCGTCCAAGGACACGGGCATCATCATGATCGGCGGCGGGGTCCCCAAGAACTTCGCCCAGGACGTGACCGTGGGCCTGGAGATGATCGGCTACGAGGGCAAGATGCACAAGTACGCGGTGCAGATCACCGTGGCCGACGAGCGCGACGGGGCGCTCTCCGGCTCGACCTTGCGCGAGGCCTGCTCCTGGGGCAAGGTGGACACGCAGTGGGAGCAGATGGTGTTCTGCGAAGCGACCATCGCCATGCCCATCATGGCCGCCTACGCTTACCACAAGGGCTCCTGGAAGGCGCGCAAGGGCCGCAAGTACAGCGACCTGCTCAACGAGTCCAAGGTCCCCGCAGCCCTGCGCTGAGGCCCGCAAAGCCGCCCCCCCGCGTTCCTGGGAGGGGCGGTTTGCTTTTTGGTACCATGGTTCGCATGAAAGCCCAGTTCATGGACGCGGGTGTGCCGCTCAAGGCCGCGCGTTTCGTGGTGCTGCCTTTGCCCTTCGAGCGCACGACCTCCTACATGCAGGGGACGGTGCGCGGGCCGGCCGCCCTGCTGGAGGGCTCTCTGGGCGTGGAGCTCTACGATGAGGAATTGGGCCGCCTGACCTACAAGGACGGGATCCATACTTTGCCGGCCAGGCGCCTGAAGGGGCCGGCCCCCAAGGTCTTCCCGAGCATCGAGAAAGAGGTCTCGCGCATCGCCGGCATGCCGGGCAAGACCTTGTTCTGCGTGGGCGGGGAGCACTCGCTCTCCCATGCGACGATCCCCCCCTTCATCCGGCGCTATCCCGGGCTGGGCGTGCTGCATTTCGACGCGCACGCGGACATGCGGCTGACCTATCAGGGATCGGTCTACAGCCACGCCTGCGCGATGTTCCCGATCTCGAAGAAGTGCCGCGTGGTCCAGGTGGGGATCCGTTCCATCGGCGAGGACGAGGCGCATCTGGTGGGCCGGGGGAACGTGAAAACATTCCTATGGCACGAACACCGGGACATGCGCAAGCTGATCCCTCTGGTCTTGAAGAGTCTCCCCCCCCTCGTGTATCTGTCCATCGACATGGACGGCTTCGACCCGGCCGTGGTGCCCGGCGTGGGCACGCCTCAGCCGGGCGGCTATCACTGGCATGAGGCGCTGGAGCTGTTCCGCGCGGTCATCGCAGGCAAGCGCGTGGTCGGCGTGGATGTGATGGAGCTCTGCCCGCTGAAGGATACCGTCGCTTCCGAATTGGCCGCGGCCAAGCTGATCTACCGGCTGATGGGCTACCTGGCCGTGAAAGCCCTTTAGCGCCAGACCAGCTGCCCGAGCACGCCCAACTGGGCGATCCCGACGATGACGCAGGACGCCTTGAACAGGCGCTCCTTGCGCACGGCGATGCGCGCGTGGACCACGACCTGGCCCACGAGGTCCTCGTGGTAGGGGGTCGCGGTTATCCCCCCTCCGAGGTATTTGTCGAAGCGGTGGACGAGCTCGCTGTGGGTGTATTTGGCGATGTCCTCGGCCCAGATCATGCAGTGGTCCACGCTGGGTTTGTCCTTGTCCGCCTCGGGAAGATACGGCAATCTGGGCTTGCCGGTCAGCGGAGAGAAGGCGAGGACGCCAAGGGGCAAGGCCAAGGATAAAAGGATGAGGGTCAGGAGTCCCAAGGGGCCGGCCGGCGCCAGCAGCTTGATGAAGGCGAGCTCGATCATGGCGAAGGCGGTGATGGCTCCGATCTTGTGGTCGGTCCATTCCACGGAGTGCTGCATGTGCTCGAGGATGACCCAGAGGCGGCGTTCTGGTTCCGGGGTCAGGTGCGAGGATACGCTCATCTGAGGCCTCCTGGGATTGTACTGCTCAGATTATACATGGTTTGACGCTTGTCTCAAAATACAAACAAACAACACCGAACACTCTCCAAAAGCTCTAAAACATAGCCAAAGAAGATATATGACCCAGAAAGACACACAACACTGCTTATAATGCTCTGTTTGCACGTGAAAACATTTTACCTGACACGATCCGCTAAAAGTTCTCACGTGAAACCAATCGCAACATTGATTTCAGCGCAGCACTAATGCTATAAATATTCGGCCGCGCATCAGGGGGAGTCGAATGGCAGAAACGATCGTCGTCGCGAATCAAAAGGGGGGGGTCGGAAAGACGACCACGGCCATAAATCTCGCGGCCGCGCTCGCTTTGCTAAAGCAGCCGACGCTCCTGATCGATGTGGACCCCCAAGGCAACGCCACTTCCGGCCTTGGGTTCGATCATAATGCCTTCACCCCAAGCGTCTACAATGTGATAGTCGAACTGATGCCCATAGAAAAAACCATCAAAGGAACTATCATACCTGATTTGCATGTTTGCGGCTCAGGGCCAGAGTTGGTCGGAGCGGAAGTCGAGTTGGTCCCAGCTTTGGCGCGCGAAAGCCGGCTCAAAGGAGCCCTAATCGCTGTAAAACAACGCTTTAAGTTCATAATCATCGACTGTCCTCCATCCCTTGGGCTACTGACAATAAACGCCCTTAACGCGGCAAATAAAGTCATCATCCCAATCCAAGGGGAGTACTATGCCATGGAAGGGCTAGCCCATTTCCTGGAGACCATAAAGACCGTAAAATCAGCACTGAACCCAGGCCTGGAGATAGAGGGGGGGGTGCTGACCATGTTCGACTCCAGAATGGTGCTCTCCAATCAGGTAAAAGTCGAGGTCGAAAAATACTTCGACAAGTCTATATTCAAGACCATCATCCCTAGGAACATCCGCCTGGCCGAGGCCCCCGGGTTCGGCCAATGCATATTCCAGTACGACCCCAAGTCAAAGGGAGCCGAGGCCTATGCTGATTTCGCCCGCGAGCTCCTGCGCCGCAGGGGCGTAACCGAAGACCCGGTCGAGGAAGTCAATAAAGAAGCAGCATCCGCAGCAACGGAGAACCAGTCATGAGACAAGCTTTAGGAAGAGGACTAGCCGCTCTTATACCGACCCCCGAGCCGGTCCAGCCAGAACAGGCCCAGGACAGGCCGGTGCCTGGGCCAATCATGGTCCCGATCGATAAGATCCGCGCCAATAGGTATCAGCCGCGCAAGAACTTCGACAAAGAGAAGCTCGCCGAGCTGGCCGCTTCGATCAAGGAGCATGGGCTCGCACAGCCCATAATCGTGTCGCAAGACGGGAAGGACGGCGGCTATGAGCTAATCGCCGGAGAGCGTCGCCTGCGGGCCTGTGAGTTAGCCGGACTCCGGGATATCGAGGTCATCGTCAGGACCGGACACACTGACAAACAGCGCCTTGCCGTATCGTTGGTGGAAAACCTCCAGAGAGAAGACCTCAACGCAATTGAAGCGGCCCGGGGCTATCTCCGGCTGATGAAAGAGTTCCAGATCAGCCAGACCGAACTGACCAAGGTCGTTGGCAAAGCCAAGTCATCCATATCCAACACATTGCGGCTACTTGAACTGCCTGACAACATACAGAATGCGATACATGATGGACTGATAACAGAGGGCCATGCCAGAGCCATATTGATGGTAGATGCGGAAGCAAAGAAGCAGGAACTGCTAAATAGGATAGTTGAAAATGGCCTTTCAGTAAGAGATTCTGAAGATTTGGCAAGAGTTTTATGCGGTATTAATGTAGATGGAGAAGAAACACGAAAAAGGTATAAAAAACAAGCTAAATCAGCTGACATAAAGGCTATAGAGACAGCATTGCAGCACCATATTGGTACTAAAATAGATATAAAAACAAAGAAAGATGCATCAAAAGGAATAATATCAATACACTTCTATTCGCTTACAGATTTTGATAAAATAGTAAATATACTTAAAAAATAATGCTAATTGTAATTTTATCCTTACTGTTACTGCCCGCTTCAGCTGGTGCTATGGATAGATTATCCACAATATCCACAAGCACAATTTTGCCAACATATGTCTCTTTGGCATCCAATATCAATGATTTCGGAAGATTCGCTGATGGCGGAGACGATGCCAATTGGTATATAGGCTTCAACAACTCCTGGATAGTCAAACTACAGCCGGCGCCGATAGGTGAATTCAACAGGTCTTTCATCGGGGCCAAGATCGGCCGCGCCAAGACCAAGCCCACTGCCAGCAAGCCCTGGCTGCGCGAGGTCATAGATGGGAAGATCTACATGGGCATATCCCAGACTCCATCCTTCACCGCGCAGCAGAGCTTCTTCCTGGCCGAGACCAAGGACATGCCCCTGGAGCCGCAGCCGGACGCCCAGATAGAAGGAGTGGGGGCAGGCGAGTGGTTCTGGGCCGAGGTCCCCCTGTCCATGGTCAGCGTTTCCCGCCCCAACTACCTCATCAATTACTCGCCCACCGACACCTTCCTGAAAACCTCCGCCTCCCCGGTGCTCGCGGCCGCGGCCGTGGAAGACTCCGGCGCGCGCGAGATCAAGGCCTGGAACAACCACTCCATCACCGGTGTGCCCCCGCGCAATCCCGACGGCGCCCTGGAAACGCCCATCAACAGCATCTCGCCGGCTCTGGCCATCAAGCTCGCGCCCCCGAGCACCAGCGAGATCAGCGTCTCGGAGTTCATCTACCAGCGGCTGGGCAAGAAATGCCTGGTCCGTTTCTCCGCGTGGGGGGAGAACATGGAGGAAGCCTGGGTGGAGCATTCCCGCGACGGCCTGGACTGGCAGCGGGCCACGCGTTTCCAGCGCAAGCAGCCCTTCGATTTCACCATGCCGCAGGACAGCTGCGCGGCGCCGGGCGAGTATCTGCGCGGCGCGGCGCGCGACGTCCTGGGCACCGTCGCGACCAGCGACCCGTTCCAGATCCCCTATGGCAATCCCTAAGGCCGCTCCCCGCGTCGGCGTGGTCGGAGCCACCGGTATGGTGGGGCGCGAGCTCGTAGCTCTGCTGGAGCGCCGCCGCTTCCCGGTGGGAGAGCTGCGGCCCTTCTCTTCCGGCCGTGCGCGCTCCTCGGTCAGGTTCAAGGGCCGCGCGATCCCGGCTCCGGCCGCGGACCACCGCGCCTTGGGCGCCTGCGACCTGGTCTTCCTCGTCTCCTCGGAGGATGTGGCCCGCCGCTTCGCTCCGAGCCTGGCCCGCAGCGGCGTCTGGGTCATAGATGACAGTTCCGAGTTCCGCCTCGACCCCAAGGTCCCCTTGGTCATCCCCGAGGTCAATGCCGCGGCGCTGACGATCGACCAGCGCCTCATCGCCGGACCCAACTGCACCATGACCGGCCTGGCCGTGGCCGGCTGGCCCCTGCACAAAGCCGCGCGCATCCGCCAAGCGCGCATCGCCTCCTATCAGGCCGTCTCCGGGGCGGGCCGCGAAGCCTTGGGGGAGTTCTTCGCGCAGACGCGCGCCCTCTCCCGGCTGCTGGATTTCGCTCCGGACGGCCGCGCGCCGCTGTTCTGCGCGCCCCGGCCGCGCGCTTTGCCGCGGGCCATCGCCGGCAACGTCTTCCCGCAGGTCGGAAGCTTCGACGCGGCCGGCCGCAGCGGCGAGGAGAACAAGGTCGCCGCGGAGCTGAGCAAGGTCTGGGGCGCTCCCGGCCTGCGCGTGAGCGTGACGGCCGTGCGCGTACCCGTGGTCCGCGGGCATGCCTTGGCCGCGTGGCTGGGCTTTTCCCGGCCGCTCTCTCCGGCGCGGGCCCGGCGCCTTCTGGCGCGCGCCCCCGGCCTGGAGCTTTCCGACGAGGGGGACTACCCGACTCCGCTCGACACGGCCGGCCGCGCGCCGGTGCGCGCCGGCCGCCTGCGCGCCGGTGTGGACTCCAAGGAGCTCGCCCTCTGGGTCGTCTCCGACAACCTGCTCAAGGGCGCGGCCCTCAACTCCGTGCAGATCGCGGAGCTCCTGCTGCGCCGGGCCTGGCTGCGGCGCCGCGCGTAGCCTGCCCCTGAAACATTTTAGTAACATTGTGGGGCTTAAATCTTTGTATAATGATTTCGGATGAGTTCCGACCGCAGGCCCCACCCCTCCCTCCCAGGCTGAACCGGCCGTAGACCTTCCGGATCCGCGCGCTCAAGAGCGCCCGCAAGCAAGGCTCCCCGCCGCATGGGGAGAGGATGGTCAAGATGAAAGCGACTACCGCCGAGCCGGTCGACGCATCCGATCCTGAAGAGATCGTGGAGGAGCGTGCCGCGCACCCCGCGCCCGGACATCAGTCCTCGGACACCGCCGCGCAGTACATGGTCCGCATAGGCAAGGTCCCGCTCCTGTCCCGCCAGGAGGAGTTCCGCCTGGCCAAAGGGGTCCGTGGCCGGATGGCGGAACTGCGGCAGCTGATCCAGGAGTCCCCGTTCATGGCCCGGGAGATCCTGCTCTGGCGGGAGCTCTTGGACCAGGGCGAGCTGTCGGCCAAGGAGCTCATGCCTCGCGGCCGCCGCTCGTCCCAGGAGATCTCCGGCATGGCCCGCCGCCTGCGCGCCGTCGCCGACCAGATCGGGCGCGCCAAGCCCCGGGGCCGGGCGGAAAAAGCCCGGCAAGCGCGAGTCCTCGCCCGACTCATCGAGTCGCTCGACCTCAGCGACCGCAAGGTGGCGCGCGTGGGCAACAAGATCACGGCCCTGGCCGCGGCCCTGCGCCAAGCGCGCAGCCCGGCCGAGCGGCGGCGCCTGAGCCGGCTCCTGCCGGTCGCGCCCCGCGAGCTGCTCGGCCTCGACGAGCGCGTCCGCGTCCTGGAGGAGACCATCCGGGAGGATAAATTCCGGCTCGTGGAAGCCAACCTCCGGCTGGTGGTCTCCGTCGCCAAGAAGCACGCGGGCCACAGCCTGGAGCTCTGCGACCTGGTGCAGGAGGGGGCCTTGGGCCTGATGCGGGCGGTGGAGAAGTTCGACGCCGGCAAGGGCTTCAAGTTCTCGACCTACGCGACCTGGTGGATCCGCCAGGCCATCGAACGCTCCATCGCGGACATGGAGCGCACCGTGCGCGTCCCGCCCAACGTCCGGGAGCGGGCGGCCAAGATCCGCAAGGTCTCCCGCCGGTTCGCGGAGACCAGCGACGTCGAGGCGCGCCTGCCGGAGCTGGCGCGCCGCATGCGTCTCTCCATGGCCAAGGTCAGCCAGGCGCTGGAGGCCTTCCAGCCGACCGTGTCGCTCTCGGGCCCCGCCGTTGAGGAGGGGGAGGAGCACGGCCTGGACTTCGACGCGACTTTGGTGGACCGCCAAGCCCCGCCGCTGCTGGACACGGTGCACGACGTCCTGCGCCGCGCCGAGCTCGAGAAGCTGCTCGGGACCCTCGACGAACGCGAGGCCGACGTGGTCCGGCGGCGCTACGGCCTGGCCACCAACCAGCCCAGCACGCTCGACGAGCTGGCCGGAGCCTATCGCCTCAGCCGCGAGCGGGTCCGGCAGATCGAGCTGGCCGCCATCGGCAAGCTGCGGGACGCCCAGGCCAGCCAGACGCTGCGCGACTACGTGTAGGGCGCCTGGATGGAATCCCGCGCACGAGGCGCGGAACAGATCGTCCTAGGTGACTGCGTCCGGACACAGTCGCCGGGCGCCGACCTGCGGTCGGCGCGGGTTCCGGCGCACAGCGCCGGAACCTCCTTCCAGACGACGCGGAGCCTGGCCATGGATTCTTCGAGCGGTTTCTGCTATCTTCATGGCTGGCCCAGGCCAGAACCCGATGAAGCTCGTCATCGTCGAGTCGCCCAACAAGGTCCGCAAGATCAAGGACTTCCTGGGCCCGGGCTTTCGCGTGGCCGCGTCCTTCGGCCACGTGCGCGACCTGCCGGCCAAGGGCGACCTGGCCGTGACTTTCCAGGACGGCAAGGTGGCCCCGACCTACGAGATGCTCGAGCGTTCTTCCCGGGCCATCAGCGAGTTGTCGAGCCTGGCCAAAGGCGCTGATGAAGTCTTGCTGGCCACCGACCCGGACCGCGAGGGCGAGGCCATCGCCTGGCACGTCAGCCAGCTCCTCGGCGAGCGCAAATACCAGCGCGTGGTGTTCCACGCCGTGACCAAGGCGGCGGTGCAGAAAGCCATGGCAGAGCCGCGGCCGCTCGACTCGCGCCTGGTCAACGCCCAGCAGGCGCGCCGCGTGCTCGACCGCGTGGTGGGCTGGTTGGTCAGCCCCACTTTGCGCCGCATCGGAAAGGCGGCCAAGAGCGCGGGCCGCGTGCAGTCCGTGGCCCTGCGCCTGGTGGCCGAGCGCGAGGCCGAGATCGGCAGGTTCAAGAACGTGGACTACATGATCCTGGCCGCCAAGCTGGAGAAGCCCGGAAGTCCGCCGGCATTCCTGGCCAAGCTCATCACCTGGAAGGGCACGCCGCTCAATCAGCGGCTCAAGGACCCCGCCTTGGCCGAGCAGGCCATCGCCTGGTGCAAGGCCCAGCGCTGGGAGGTCCTTTCCTGCGAGCGCCGCGACTCCTCGCGCAACGCCCCGCCGCCGTTCTCCACGGCCACGGTCCAGCAAGCGGCCTCGGTGCGCCTGGGCTTCAACCCGGACGTGACCATGAAGCTCCTGCAGGGACTCTTCGAGGACGGGCACATCACCTATCACCGCACGGACTCCACGGCCCTGTCTCCCGAGGCCATCGCGGAGGCGCGAGCGCTCATCGCCAAGGAGTTCCCGCCCGAGTACCTGCCCCAGTCGCCCATCATCCACGCCACCAAGTCCGCCAACGCCCAGGAGGCCCACGAGGCCATCCGGCCCACGCATCCGGAGAAAGGCGCCGACGCTCTGGGCCAGGGCGACGCGGGCAAGCTCTACAAGCTCATCTGGCAGCGCTTCATGGCCTGTCAGATGTCCGCGGGCAAGGATCAGATCACGACCCTGGACGTGGCTTGCGCGCCGGGCGAGTGGAAGATGCCCGACGGCACGCTGGTGCCGCGGGGGATATTCCAGGCCAAGGGCAAGGTTCTGGTGTTCGACGGCTGGCGCAAGCTGGCCGGCGAGGACGCGACCGAGGAGGCCAAGGTCAAGGCCAAGCCCGGCGAACAGCCCGAGGGCGACGCCGTGGAAGATGACGAGTCCTCCGACGAGCTGCCGATGCTGAATGTGGGCGATGCGGTCAATGTGCTGGACCTCGTGGCGCAGAAGCGCTCCACCAAGCCGCCGCCGCGCTACACGCAGGCTTCTTTGATCAAGAAGCTGGAGAAGGACGGCATCGGGCGCCCTTCCACATACGCCAACATCATGCGCACCATCATCGACCGCGGCTATGTGGAGGAGAAGAAGCGCAAGCTCCACGCCACGGAGCTGGGACAGTCCGTGACGGATTTCCTGGTGCGCAATTTCACGGGGAACTTCATAGACCTCAATTATACGGCGCGGCTGGAGGAGGACCTGGACCGGATCTCGCGCGGCGAGGCGGACTGGGAGAAGGTGGTGACCGAGGCCAGCTTCGCGGTCCTCAAGCTCGCCCAGCGCGCGGGCCTGCGCGGCAATCCCCTGCAGCCGCGGACGCCTCCGCCGCAGGCCCCCCAAGCCGCCTGAGCCCGCGGCGGCGGCGGATTTGGTATCATCGAAACGGCGTCAAGTAAGCCCCTCCGGAGGAACGACCATGCGCCATCTCGCGGTCAGAGCATTCCGATACGGCCTGCCGGCCCTCCTTTTGGTCTTGGCCGCGGCGCTGACGCGCCCGGTTGCGGCCCAGCCCACCGCGGACTCGGTCAGGGCGGCTTCAGACAAAGCCCACAAGGACCTGGCGCGCGAGGCCGGCGAGGGCGAAGAGGAGATGGAGCCCGCTCCTGAGCCGGCGCCATTTCTCAGGCCCCGGCCGGTCGTCGCGCCCGAGCCTCTGGTCCCGGAGGTCCCGGCGGAGATCCCGGCCCAGCCGCGGCCGGCCGTGGAGCCCGCCCCGGTCGTGGCCCCTCCGGCCGTGGAGCCCGCCCCCGCGCCGAAGCCTGCCGCGCCCAAGGCCAGGCTCGGCATCCCTGTCACCTTGTATTGGCACATGGCCGACGACGCCGATGTCTACCTCAACGGCCGGCCCTTGCGCGAGTACTCGCCGTCCTTCAAGACCCGGGGCGACGAGGCGCCGCAGCCCGCCTTCTCGACCGCTGCCGTCCTGCAGGACGGGGATGTCTTCACCGTCGGGGGTCGCCGGGGCGGGAGCTTCGGCTTCATGCTCATCGCGACGGACGCTTCGGGCAGCGTCCTGTTCGCCACCGACCAGCAGGCCTGGAAGGTCTACACCCCGGGCGACCGGGCGGATTGGTTCGAGCCCGCTGCGGCCAAGGCCTCCCGGTCCGGCCCGGTCACGGTGCAGCCCAGCCCCTGGTTCCCGCAGGTGCAGCTCAACGGCCAACACGAGAACAAGGCCCTTTCCATCTGGGCCAGTCCTTCGGAGACCTTCGCTTACCTCTTCGGCACCGTGAGCCTGCCCGGATCGGCGGAGCGCGTCGAGCGCGCGGTATCCCTGCGCTCCTACAACTATCCCGGCCGGCTCATCAGGGTCCGCGATTCCCTGGCGGAGCTTTCCGACGTCGATAAGGAAGACGCGGACTTCAAGAAGGTCCCGGGCCTGGCCGACGCCTCCGCGGTCTCCTTCGAGTCGATGGGCAGCCCCGGACGCTTCCTGAGGCATCAGTCCGGCCGGCTCAAGCTCGACTCGGACAGCGGCGACAGGCTCTTCAAGGAGGATGCGACCTTCAAAGTCGTCCCCGGACTGGCCGACTCGTCGGCGGTATCCTTCGAATCCTTCAATTATCCTGGATACTACATCCGGCATCGGGACTACCATCTCTACGTTGAGAAGGGCTCCGATGACCTGTTCCGCAAGGACGCGACCTTCAGCTTCGTCGACGCCCAGGCGCGCTAGCGCATGACGGAGCCCGGCGCGGCGCGTCAGGCGCGGCTCTCCACGGAGCTCGATCGCCTCTCCGCCGCCTGCCGGGAGAGCTCCCTGACCGTGGGGAAATTGCTGCCGGGCTTGGCCCCGCGCGACCAGGCGCTTTTCACGGCCATACTTTCCGTGGGTTTCCTGCATCCGATCCCTTTGCCCGGCGTCTCCACGGTCTTCGGCTTGGTCATCGCGTCGGCCGGCTGCCGCATGGCGCTGGGCCTGGGGCCCTGGATCCCGCAGCGCTGGCACAACCGCCATATCCCGGGGCACCAGATGGCAAGGGTCTTCGCGGCCGGCGCCGCGCTCATGCGCCGGTGCGAGCGGGTGGTCAAGCCCCGCGGCCTCTGGCTCTCCGCTCACCCCTGGACCCAGCGGGCCAGCGGCTGCGCCATCGCTTTCTGCGGCCTGCTTTTGGGCGCGCCTCTGCCGCCGGGCACGAACTTCCCGCCCGCCACCGCCATCTTGCTGCTTTCCATCGGGACCGCGGAGGAGGACCTGCTCTTCCTGGCCGCGGGCTACCTCGCGCTGGCGTTCAACATACTCTTCTTCGGCGCCATCCTCGTGCTGGGCTGGGACGGGGTCAAGGCGCTGCTGCGCTAGTCCGATGCCATTCACCCCATTCCACTTCGGGCCTGACGCCCTGATCGGCATCCCGCTGCGCCGGCGGCTGGATCTGCCGATATTCCTTCTTGCTAATGTCGTCATAGACCTTGAGCCGCTGACGGTCATGGTTTTGGGCCTGCATTACCCCCTGCATGGCTACCTGCACACCTTCCTCATCGGCTCGGCCGTCTGTTCCGCGTGGGGCTGGGCCTGCTATCCTCTGCGCGGAGTGTTCGGCCGGTGGATGGCCGGCTGCGGGCTGGAGTACTCGACCAGCAGGACGAGGATGGCGCTATCCGGAGCATTGGGGGCGCTGTTCCATGTCCAGCTGGACTCGTTCCTGTACTCAGACATGCACCCGTTCTACCCTTTCCGAGCCAACCCGTTTCTGGCGCTGATCAGCAGCGCGAACATCTATCGCTTCTGCTCCGCATGTTTCCTGCCCGCGGCCATTCTGGCGATTGGGATCGCGCTCAAGAAGTCGGAAAAACCCCGTCATCGAGCGTGATCGGGCAGCCCCGCTCGCCTGGGTCATCCACCGACTTATCCCTGGGACACTCCTGTCCGGGGAAAATCCGTCGCGCGACGCAACAAGCCCTGATGAAACAGCCTCCGGTCGGGATTGTCCGACGGAAAATCGGCAGCAGGCCTCGTTGATTCGGCTTGCGCGGCTTTACAGCCTGTTCAGAGACATCA
>JAPLKL010000062.1 GCA_026388095.1 Elusimicrobiota bacterium
GGCCGGCAAGGCCGGCGCGCCCACGGACCTGGTCCTCATCTTCGACACCAGCGGCAGCATGAACGAGAGCGTGCCCGGCGGCCGCAAGGTCGACGTGGGCAAGGCCGCCATGTGGAAGTTCGTGGAGCTCCTGCCCAAGAACACCAACGTGGGCCTGGTGGCCTTCCAGAACGCCTGCGACGTGAGGACCGTCTCCCCCATTCAAAAAGCTTCGAGCGAGGCCCGCGCCGGCCTGCGCGCCTCCATCGCCGGCCTGCGCGCCGAGGGCTCCACGCCCCTGGGCTATGCCGTAGACCGCGCCACGCGCATGCTGGCCGGCTCGCCGCGCGCCAAGCGCATCGTCATCCTGACCGACGGCGAGGAGACCTGCGACGAGAACGCCTTCGACCAGGCCGCGGACGCGGCCTGGAAGGCGGGCATCAAGGTCTACGCCATCGGCTTCTCGGTGGGCTCCGAGCCCAGCCGCAACTTCCGGCGCCTGGGCATCTACAAGGACGCGGGCGACGACAAGCAGTTGGCCTCGGTCTTCAGCGACATCCGCAAGAGCCTGGAGCGGGGCTCCTCCGGCTACGACGAGACCAAGGCCGTGGCCGCGGGCGAGGCGCCGCCCCGCTCGCTGGTGGGGCGCAAGGGCTTCTTCAGGGACTCGGGCTCGCCGCGCGCGGGCCGGCTCTACGAGAGCCTGCAGCTCAAGTCATCGTTCGAGCCCCGCTTCAAGGCGACCGACCGCTTCACCGTGCTCGAGCACGGCTACCACGTGCTGTTCGACCCGGAGGAGTTCACGGCCAAAAAGGTCGAGGTCATGAAGGTGCGCCTCGACGAGACGCTCAATTTCGCTTACGGCGGGGCGGAGGGATTCGTGCTCGCCAGCGATGTCGTCATCGAATAGGAGAAACAGAACATGTGGGAAAGATTGAAGCGGGTGGTCCGGTCCTTCGTCGGGTTCTTCATCAGCACCATGGAAGACCCCAAGCTCATCCTGGAGCAGACGGTGCGCGACATGCAGGACAAGGTCCCGGTCATGAACCAGGGCCTGGCCAAGGCCCGCGGCGGCATCATCATGATCCAGAACGAGATCAAGCAGTACGAGCGCGACGTCAACCTGCTCACCGCCAAGATCAAGGCCTGCGTGGTCAACAAGGACGAGGAGCTGGGCGGCCAGTACGCCTCGCGCCTCAAGCGGACCCAGGAGGCCCTGGCCCGCGACCAGGAGCAGCTCCAGGCCGCGCAAGCGGGCTACGACGCTTTGCTCAAGATGAAGGAGAAGTTCATGCGCGAGATGAAGGCCAAGACCGAGGAGGCCATGGCCGCCATCCGCGACGCCGAGGCGTCCAAGTGGAAGACCGAGCTGGCCGACGTGTTCGAGCAGTTCGAGGTGGCCGGCGTGGACGCCACCCATGAGGAGATGATCGGCAAGCTGCGGGCCAAGAACGCCGAGGCCGAGGGCCGGCTGGCCATGGCCGCGGAGAGCGTGGACTCCAAGGCCGCGGCCGCCGACGAGACCGCCGAGGAGCTCGAGGGCAAGGAGCTCTTCAAGACCTTCCAGATGGAGATGGGCGTCACCGGGGAGGCCGCGGGCGGCGACAAGAAGGAGGCCGCTGAGAAGACCATCGGCATGAAGGACGCCCAGAAGGCCCAGGAGTGACCTCATGGAACTGAAACTCGGCGGTAAGATCGCGCTGCTGCTGGTCATCGGGGCCCTGGCCTTGGGGGCCCTTTACAAGTTCGGCGTCATCAAGCCCGGGCACATGCCCGTGGTGGGCAAGACCATAGACAAGGACACCTTGGACAAGATCAAGGCCGGCACGGAGACGCCGACCACGGCCAAGACCTACAGCTTCGTGGCCAAGCAGGCCCTGGGCGAGGTCAAGGGCGTGTCCAACTACCAGTTCAAGGACAACACGATCGTATTCCCCATCAACATCTGGGGCGGCTGGGCGCCCATCGTCGCGGCCAACAACGGCTTCGGCCCCAACAAGGACTCCGTGTTCTTCAAGAAGCACGGCATCCTGGTGGACCTCAAGCTCATCGACGACCCGTCGGCCGCGCGCGACGCCTTCGCCTCGGGCCAGTCGCACGTGCTCTGGGGCACCCTGGACATGATCGCGCTCTTCGCGCCGGGCCTGTCGCGCGACTCGCGCACCGTGCCCATCGTCTTCCAGCAGATCGACTGGTCCAACGGCGGCGACGGCATCGTGGTGCGCTCCCGCATCAACGAGGCCAAGGACCTGCGCGGCAAGACCATCGTGCTGGCCCAGCACTCCCCCTCGCACTACTACATCCTCAGCGTGCTCACCGACGCGGGCATCCAGCCCTCGGAGGTCAACTTCAAGTTCACGAGCACGGCCTTCGAGGCGGCCAAGGCCTTCGTGGACAACGCGGACATCGACGCCTGCGTATCCTGGTCGCCGGACATCTACAACATCATCGACGAGAAGTACGGCGGCAAGAAGGGCGGCGTGGCCGGAGCCAGGCTCTTGACCACCACCCGGGACGCTTCCCAGCTCATCACCGACGTCTACGCGGTCCGGGCGGATTTCGCCCGGGACCACCACGACCTGGTCAAGGGCCTGGTCGCGGGCATCTACGACGGCTACGACATCGTCCAGAAGGAGCCGGGCAAGGTGGCGGGCCTCATGGCCAAGGGCTTCGGCGTCTCCGCGGAGGAAGCCAAGTCCATGATGGGCGACGCTCACCTGACCAACTACGCGGAGAACAAGAAGTTCTTCCTGGACAAGGACAACCCGGCCAACTTCGCCCGCACCTGGGCCGCGGCGAGCTACGTCTACAAGTCCTACGGCGCCATCGGCACGCCCGTGCGCGCCGACGAGGTGGCCGACTCCACGGTCCTGGCCGAGCTGGACGGCAAGTACCCGCACCATAAGGACGAGTACACCCCGGCCTTCAACAAGATCAACATCTCGCACATGAAGCTGGAGTCCCAGCCCATCCTGACCAAGTCGGTCATGATCACCTTCGCGCCCAACTCCTGGAACCTGGACTCGAAGTACGACTCCAACATCTCCAACGTGATCGAAGAGGTCGGCCAGTTGGCCGGAAAGTTCGCGGCCGCGCGCGTGGTCATCGAGGGCAACGTGGACACCAGCCGCAAGATCGAGTTCCAGCGCGAAGGCCCCCGGGTCTTTCAGGAGATGTCCTTGGCCGTGCAGGAGCTCTCGGAGCGGCGGGCCGAGTCGGTGAAGACGGCTCTCGCGGCCAAGTACAAGTTCCCGCAGAACAAGCTGGCGGTCATCGGCAACGGCTGGGACAACCCCATGTCCTTGACCGACCATACCAAGAACCGCCGGGTGGAGATCAAGGTCTACCCCCCGGAGGCTGAGTAGCGCCGGCGGACCTTTGTAGAGCTTCGGTGGAAATAAGACTGATCCGACAACCCGTCTCCTGGGCGGAGGTCCGCGCGCTGGCGGGGACGCAATTCGGCGAGATGGTCAAGGCGGCGGTCGACGTCGAGCGGGGGCTGTTGGCCCTGGGCGGAGAGCTGCATTCCGATGAGGAAGCGCTCTTGATCGAGGACGGCTCGCGGCAGGAGGACCTTTGGGGGATCAACATCTACCCGGACAGGCCCGAGGCGGACCGCGTCGAGTTCGACTCCATGATCAACGTCCGGCCTGCCCAGAACAACCGGTCGCGAGGGGTGGAGGACCCGGCGCTGCGCCGGCGCGTGCTGGCCGTCGTGGACAGGCTGGTGAGAACGTGAGCGGGCCTCGCCATGCCACGTTGGCGGCCGGCCGCTGGGAGACCTTCACTCTGGCGCAGCAACTCGGCAATGTGGGCAGCGAGGTGAGCCGGGCCTTGCGCTGGCGAGGCAAGGATCAGAAACTCTTCGACGGCGCCATGGAACGGGCGCTTGAGCTGTTGGACCTCTCCATACGCGATCCCCGGTGGAAGCACCGCCTCAAGGAACTGACCCGGGCGCGCGAGCTGCTCTGCGATGCCTGGCTGGGCGGCAGGGAATACTCCTCCGACCTGGAGGGGCTCAACCGCTATTTCTTCAACTTCGCCTTGGCCGCCAGATCGTAGTGCGTCCCTTTTATTATATTATCATGGTCGCAAAGGATCCCATGTCCGAGGCCACACGATGAGTCCCGCATTCAAGATCCGCGAGGAGCCCCTGCGCAAGCGCTCCTTCCTCCTGGGCTCGGCCGCCGTGGCCTTGGCCATCGGGGTCTGGGGCTATCTGACCACCGGCTCGCAGATCGAGTCCCGCATCCTCAACCCGCAGATCCTGCCTAACCCCTGGGAGGTCCTGCTCTCCTTCAAGGGCCTCTACAACGACCGCGACCTCATGACCTCCATCACCTACAGCCTGTTCCGGACCACGGTGGGGTTCCTGCTCGCGGCCGCGGTCGCCATCCCGCTGGGCATCCTGATGGGCGCCTTCACCAAGTTGCGCGAGTTCTTCAAGCCCCTGACCACCATCTCCGGCTACATCCCCATCGCGGTCCTGGTGCCGCTGTCCTTGTCCTGGTTCGGGCTGGGCGAGAAGCAGAAGATCCTCTTTTTGGCGCTGGCCACCTTCGTGATGCTGCTGCCGCTGGTCATCGCCAGCCTGGACCGGGTGGACGAGGTGTACCTGCAGACCGCCTACACCTTGGGCGCGAACTCCTGGCAGACCATCTCCGAGGTCCTGGTGCCGGTGGCGCTCTGCGACATCTACGACGACCTGTGCCTGACCTACGGCATCGGCTGGGGCTACATCATCCTGGCCGAGCTCATCAACGCCAAGTTCGGCCTGGGCTACCTCATCACGGTCTCCCAGCGCCGGGGCATGAACGAGGACGTCTACGCGGTCCTCATCGTCATCGTGCTCATCAGCTTCCTCATCAACTGGACGCTCGCCCGCATCGGCGGGTGGCTCTTCCCCTACCGCGAAGCAGGGGCGGGGAGGTGAGGCCATGAAATGGCTGGCGGGTCTTTCCGACTACGCGCGGCGCGCCTTCATCCAGGAGGCGGCCGAGGAGAAGGAGCACGAGCATCTCGAGCAGTTCGAGGAGCCGCCGCACAAGAAGAAGCTGACCGCGGAGCAGTTCGCGGCCCTGCCCGTGGTCGAGTGCCGCAACGTGAGCAAGTCCTTCCGGGACCACCGGACGGGCAAGGATGTCCTGGCCCTCGAGAACATCGACTTCGTCATCGACGACATCCCCAAGGTCGGCGAGCTGATCACCATGCTGGGGCCCTCGGGCTGCGGCAAGAGCACGCTGCTCAACATCATCGCGGGCCTGGAGCCGCATTTCCCGCCCAGCAAGGGCGAGATGATCGTCAAGGCCGAGCCCGTGACCGGGCCGGGGCCGGACCGGGGCATGGTCTTCCAGAGCTACTCCTCCTTCCCCTGCTACACGGTCCTGGAGAACGTGGCTTTCGGGCTCAAGCTCAAGGGCGTGGCGGAGAAGGAGCGCGAGGCCATAGCCGCGGACTGGATCAAGAGGGTCAAGCTCTCCGGCTTCGAGCACGCCTATCCCAAGGAGCTCTCCGGCGGCATGCGCCAGCGCGTGGCCTTGGCGCGCACTTTGGCGGTCAAGCCCCGCATCATCCTGATGGACGAGCCTTTCGGCGCCTTGGACCGGGTCACGCGCTGGGAGATGCAGGACCTGCTCATCGAGCTGTGGAGCCAGGTGGAGGCCACGGTCTTCTTGGTGACGCACGACATCCCGGAGGCGGTGTTCCTGGGCGACCGGGTCTTCATCTTCAGCCCCCGGCCGGGCAAGCTCGTGGAGATCGTCAAGCTGCCCCGGCCCACGGAGAAGGCCGCGCAGATGCAGCGCACGGCCAAGTTCGCGGACATCGTAAACGAGATCAGCCGCAAGGTTGAGGCGGTGGACAGCCATGGCGGATAAGCCCAGCTACGTGGGCGCGGCCTTCAAGCGGGCGGAGAACCTCATCGGCCTGACCGGGCTGTGCGTGGCCGGGGTGCTGTTCAACCCGGGCTTCCTGTTCCTGGCCGGCGCGGCCGAGCTGGCCTATCTCTGGGCTTTGGGAGGCAACGAGCGCTTCAAGCGGGTGGTGGATTCCCAGACCAACCGCCTGCGCAGCCTGTTCGACGCCAAGGAGAAGGACCGGCTGCTCCTGCGCCTGCCGGGCGAGGAGCGCGACCGCTACCTGGAGCTGGCCAACATCCGCCAGCGGGTCTACGAGTCCTGGCAGAACCGCGACGCGGTCACGCAGGGCCTGCTGCAGCCCAGCGTGGACAAGCTGGACTACCTTTTGGACACCTTCCTGCGCGCGCAGATCACCTTGAGCTCCATGCAGGAGCACCTCTGCGACAGCAACAAAGCTCAATTGGAGCGCCAGATCCGGACCATCGAGGCGGACATCAAGCGGGGGCTGCCGGACAAGCTCAAGGACGCCAAGAACCGGAGCCTGGACATCTTCCGGCAGCGCATGACCAGGCTCGACAAGCTCGAGACGGATATGGAAGTCCTGCGCACCCAGATCGACAACATCGAGCAGACCATCAAGCTGGTCAGCGACCAGTCCATCTCCTTGAGCGACCCCCAGCAGGTGGCAGGCCAGATCGACGGGGCCGTGGCCGAAGTGGGGGAGACCGAGCGCTCCCTCAACGAGGTGGAGAGCTTCCTGGGCTCCGAGCAGGAGGCGGACAAGAAGGACGCGGCCGCGCAGGAGCAGGCGCAGAAGGAGCAGTCATGAGCGTGGAGAACTATCCGGCCTGGGCGCGCGAGCTGGCCGACAAGTACATGAGCGGCTCGGCCTGCCTGTTCATCCTCTCCGGCAACATCAACGACTGGGTGCCGCTGCGCGAGACCAACACGACCAGTTTCGTCTCTTTGGCCGATTTCCTCAAGAACGCGCTCTTCGGCCAGCGCGACGCGGTGGTGTCCTACGACCAGGGCTCGGGCATCACGGTGAGCGCCGACGCCATGCAGGACTTCTACAAGACCGTGGAGGCCTTGGACACGGTCACGGGCACGACTTACGGCAAGAAGATGCCCAAGAATCCCTCCGAGGCTTTGCTGGTCATAGACCGCTTCATCCGTTCCCGGGCCATGGACTCGAAGAAGAAGGCCAGCGTGGCCGTGGTCATCCAGTTCGCGCATATGGTGGCGCCGCGCGGGGATCTGCAGTTCATGAACCAGGAGGATTTCCGCACGCTCATCACGGTGCAGAAATGGGCCACGGACCCGGTCTTCGCCAAGTCGGATGTGACCATCGTGCTGGTGACGGGAAGCCTGCAGGACCTCAACGAAGCTATCGTCAACAACCCTTTCACGGCCAAGGTGGAGATCGGCCTGCCTGACGAAGGCGAGCGCCGCGATTTCATCGCCAACTGCAACATCCCGGTCAAGTACGATGGGCTCACCGAGGAGACTTTCGCGCGGCAGACCAACGCGCTCTCGCGGGTGGACATCTCGGTCATCCTTCGCGAGGCGCAGAGGCAGGGCAAGCTGGACCTGACCTTGATGGCGCGCAAAAAGAAAGAGCTCATCGAGAAGTCCTGCTTCGGGCTTCTGGAGTTCCTGGAGCCGACGCGGACCTTGGACGACGTGCAGGGCCAGGACGCGGCCAAGAAGCGTCTGCGCGAGGACATCAGCCTGATCAAGAAGGGGGCCTGGGACGCTTTGCCCATGGGCTATCTCTTCACCGGGCCGGTGGGCACGGGCAAGACGTACCTGGCGACCTGCGCCATCGGGGAGCTGGGCATTCCTTGCGTGCAGTTGATGAATTTCCGGTCCAAGTGGGTGGGCGCGACCGAGGGCAACCTGGAGAAGATCCTGCTGACCCTGCGGGCTTTGGGGCCGGTGGGCGTGATCATTGACGAGGCCGACGCTTTTATGGGCACGCGCGAAGAGGGGGGGGACTCCGGGACCTCCAACCGCATCTTCGCGCAGTTCGCCACGCAGATGGGCGACACGCGCTATCGGGGCAAGATCCTGTGGTTCTTGATGACCTGCCGGCCGGACCTTCTGCCGGTGGACATCAAGCGGCAGGGCCGGGTGGAGATCCACATCCCGCTGTTCTATCCGCAGGAGGACGCGGAGAAGAAGCTTTACTTCGTGACCATGTCGAAGAAGACGGGCTGGCCGGTGGGCGAGGCGGACGTGGACCCTCGGTGGGTGGCGGGAAAAAAGCTTTCGGGCGCGGACATCGAGGCGATCATCGTGGCGGCCAAGCGGCAGAGCCTCTTGGACGGGGGCGGGCAGCCGAAGAAGAAGTATCTGGAGACCGCGGCCTTGAATTTCATCCCTTCGACCTCGGTGGTGGAGGTGCAGTTCCAGGAGTTGGCCTCGGTGATCGAGTGCACGGATCAGTCGTTCTTGCCGGATTCCTACCGGAAGGCGGACCGGGTGGAGCTGCTTAAGGATTTCCACCGCTTGCAGGCGATGATGGAGGCCTGATGGGTCTGCGCGATTTCGTGGATCACTACGTGGTAAGCCTGCATCCGTCGGCTCCTAAGGGCGGGGAGATAGACCCGAATAAGGTCCGGCTGGAAACGGGGGGGAAGGTCTCCGAGTTGGATGTGCCGCCGGTGGATGAGGCGCGGCTGGCGAAAGCGGCGGGCGGGGATGTGTCCTTTGACAAGGTCTTTGCCGCGGCGCAGATACCGGTGCCGGCGCATGGGTTCACCGTTGAGAAAGTCGGGGAGATGCTGAACCATCCGAAGCTGGCGGGGATGGTCAAAGAGGCGAAGGCGGCGGCGATCTTGGTGGCGCTGGAGGCGGCGGGGGTGACCATCGAGAGCGTCATCACGGAAGCGGCGCGCAAGGACAAGGCTTTGGATGTGTTTGCTAGGGTGCAGCAGGAGCGGGCGGTGCAGTTGGTGACGCAGAAGGATGAGGAGAATAAGAAGCTGAGGGCGCAGATCGCGGCCAACGACAAGGCGGCGGCGGAGATCGCGGCGCAGCTTGAGGCTTGGCAGAAGAAGAAGGCGGCTAAGGAAGCGGACCTTTATGAGATCGTGAGCCATTTTACTACGGCTAATCCGATAACGGTGGAGCAGGCGCCTGCGCCGGTGGTGGCTCAGCCCGAGACACCCGCAGTCAAGGTGAAGGTGACGGATTTGTCCAAGACGCTGGACCGGTAGCCCACGGACGGGCCGCCGCCCGATCCAGGAGCTCACCCCTGCGGCGTTTTGGTGCTATACTCGCCAGGTACCCTGCTATGGATGAGATTCTGACCAAGATTCGCAAATTCCGCGACGAACGCGATTGGATGCAGTTTCATAATCCAAAAGATCTCGCCATCTCGATTGTTATTGAGGCCGCCGAACTTCTCGAGCAATTCCAGTGGAAGGACAGAGGAGAAGTCGAGAAGCACATCAAGGCGAACCGAGAAGACATCTCCGATGAAATCGCCGACATAGCCATCTACTTGGCTGAGCTCTCCGACAACCTCGGCATCGACCTCAAACAGGCCATGGAGAGGAAGCTCGAAAAAAACGCCAAGAAATATCCCATCGAGAAAGCCAGGGGCGTCGCGACCAAGTACACGAAGCTGTAGGCCCCGGTGGCGACATCCTCTCGCTTCGCCTCTGTTCACTGAATACTTTGGTCTGTAGACCTTTGGTATTCAGATTCCTAGAATCCCCATATGCTTAATCAGGCCTTTGCTAAGGTGCTTAGACGGCTTCGGAACGAAAAGGGTCTTAGCCAGGAGCGGTTTGGTTTTGAAGCGGGCCTGCATCGCACCTACGTATCTCAGTTGGAAAGAGGGCTAAAATCTCCCAGCCTAGAGACCCTAAGCCGCATCTCCAGGGTCCTGCAGATTAGCCTATCGAGTATGATGAAGATGGTGGAGTCCGGGCACCGGAATGCGAATGCTCAGCGGTGATGAACGGCGACGGCTGATCAGCGGCATTCGCGCTGCGATCGCGGTGCCATTCGTGGACGATATTGAGGATTACATCTGGGAGGCAATCTTCGCATACGCGTACAATTTACCTTTGATCGACCCTCTCACGAACACCCGCGCCAAGCTGCTTTTTGACGTGGTTCATTCAAAGAAAAAAATCGGTTGGTCCTGCAAAGCCCTTCAATGGCCCATAACACCTGGCGGAGAATTTGAGCTTGTTATCCAAAGAGCGGATATTTTTAAGAAGGCTTGCGCGTTAGGATTCGGGACTTTGGACACGAATAGTTCCTGCGCGGTTCTCGGTCGTGCCGTTCTGAAGCACTGGCACTCCAAGGTTCATTCTGACGCGGCGACTCAAGGAGTGAGAAACAAAAGAATTGCCGTACTGCTCAAGAGTGATGATCGCACAAAGTACGCAATTTACGAAGACCTGCTGGTCGAATACGCCCCTACTGACTTGGAATGGAGTTGGACGAACCAGTCAAAAGCAGGGCTGCAAGGTAGGCGAAAGAAAGACAATTTTTGCGTGTATCGTTGGCATCCGAATCAAAAACAGTTTTTCGAGCGCTTCCGCCTACCCGCCAATGCGCCCGTCATCGAGATCAAGCCGCAGCGGCTACCTTTGAAGATGGTCGTCGACTTGCTGGTTTCGCGCCTTCAAGACACTTAGTGATGTTTTCTGCCAGGGCTCCCATCAGCAGAGGGGGCACGGCATTCCCGAGCTGGTGCGCCTTCTCAATGTAGGTCCCAGTGAAAAGGAAATCATCCGAGAAGGACTGAATCCTCGCGACCTCCCGAATGGTCAGCACGCGAGGCTCCACTGGATGTGAAAAACGTCCTGAGCCAGGATGAAAGACCCATCTGGTGATTGTGGGGGCAAGCATCTTCGTGTCCAGCCTGCCGTAGGCTCCGCTGTAGCCTGATTTGGGTTGCAGTCGTTTTGGTAAATCTCTCCAGGCTTGGCCGGGGCCAATGGCCGAAATCCGTGCATACTGTTTTTCGTTTAAACGCCGAGTCACATGATCATGCAGCACCTGTGCGCCGCAACGCATGAGACGTTGATAGTCGTTCTGCGGCGGTTGATCATACTCCATTGGGTCATGCCCCTGACCGTTTGTTAGTTTTGGCAAATCGGAAATGCATGACCACGCCGACCTGTGCTTTCGGAGACTGGAAAATAACTCTGTCGTTTCGTCGGGGGCGAAGGTGGGATTAGGGAAGATCGGGGGAACCCCTGTTCTTGATGCGAAGAAAAAACATCGTCGGCGACGCTGCGGCAATCCGTAATCGGGCGCGTAAAGCACTTTAATTTCCGTATCGTACCCCAGCTCCCCAAGTCGCTCGCGGACTTCTTCTCTGACTGCGCCGTCGTATGCGTTAAATATCTCGGCAACGTTTTCCATCACCAGAACCTTTGGTTCAAGGACAGCCGCGTATTCGAGAAAATTTCTAAATAGAAGGTTCCTGGGATCCTCGAAGAATCGACCCTTGGCCGGAACATTTTTGGAGAAACCTTGGCAGGGAGGGCCTCCAATGAGGCAATCTAATTTGCCCCGGCCTAGCCCCAAATGGCGCAGAATCTCTTTCGGGGGAAGATTCTGGATCGACTCGTTGAACACCGCGGCGGTCGGATGGTTGGCTTGAAAGGTTTCCAGGGCCCGTTTCCAAAGGTCAATGGCTCCTAGCGCCCGAAAGCCCGCTTTGTGAAGGCCCCATGACATCCCGCCGCAGCCGGAGAATAGATCGAGGACCGTGTGTTGAGCTTTTATCATTGTAGACTATAGTATTCTAATCGCAGGCATTTGTCAAGGCGTGTCCCACTATATATACGATTGAGGCGCCATTTAGTTCCCTCATCGAATAGCGGTCAATGACACCACTAGGCTTGAAGGTTTTTCCGACAGCTGATGCTCCCAGACACGGCGGACACTCCAGCCAATACGGCGGAGCGCTCTTGCATTCCGCTCATCGCGGGATCGATTGAGAAGCGCTTTGGAGTCCCAATACTTGCGCGAGGACTTCGGCCGACGGTAGCATTTTGGGCAGCCGTGCCAAAAGCAGCCATCAACAAAAACCGCAAGCTTCCGGGCCGGAAATACAAAATCGGGGGTCCCCGGCAGATTTTTGTCTCTTACCCGCCAACCTTTGATGCCCAAGCGAATCAGCACTGCTCGTAGACGCCATTCGGTTGAGCGGTTGCCATCAGAACGGATTTTCTCCATTACGACGGAGCGCTGCGCCTTGGTGATGTTGTCCATTACTCAACTAACTTTTCCCGTTTAAGCTCCTGCATCACCGGGGCGAGATCGCCAATAACTCGGCGGAGCTCGGCCTTATCCCCAAGACTGGTATAAACATCGACAGCCGCAGAGCTGAATATTTGAAGGACAGATGCTTTGTAGGCTCCTTGTGCCTCATGGGGATTATTCAGGTGGCCAGTTGCCCGGATGGGCCGGAATCCAGCGACCAGCGTGATGATGTAGTAGTTCGGTCCACCACCCTTTGGTCGACGGGGATAGTGATAGCTGCCGTCCAGCGTGAAGGCGTAGCCTCTGGTCCCAGAGCTGCTTGCGAGGAACTTCGCCAAACCAATTCTTAGGAACTCTTTATAGTCATTGGCAAGCAGAGCGCTTGGCGCGGGCTTCCCGCCATACGCCGCCTTCGCTGCCTCGTCCGCCATGTTGCCCTCGATGATTCTCTGGAGTTGTCCGTTGGCGTCATCATTGGCAGTGCTCCGGCAGGCGCGAAAGGTTAGAAACATATGCCACTCGCCCGCTCCTTTATCATGCTGTGTCTGCATGATGCGTTCAATTGCGCGGATAGTTGAGTTGTACGGCGGATCATTTTCCGGCACGACGTCTCCAGTGAAGTCTAGATTGATGATGTCGTACGGGAAACTCGCAATAAGAGCCTTGTGATCCTCCGGGAAAGTGGCCGGCTCTAAAAGAATTCTCTCAAGGTCGCCTTTAATCCCCAATTTCGTGGTGCCTAGGGATTCCGCTATGATGGCGTAATCCTGTGCGTCCTGTTCAATGAACGCCACTGTCGGATAGCGCTTCTCTTGGTCATCATGCGGGAGAAGACTCTTGAGGCGAAAATACCTGATATCGATTGCCAACTTGGCGCAGAGCGTGAGATATTTCACTCCATCTTTTCGCATTGGCGCATATTTCTGGAAAACTGGGAGCCAGCCGTGGCCCCGGACATAGTGCTTCTTGGGGTCGGTGTAGGAGCTCTTGGCTCGATTGCGGCGGCTTTCAATGTCTCGGAATGGCGTCATGAGCTAGACCGACTTCAGCGAATCTCGAACAGTTTTGCAATCCTCTGCAGCAAGTCTCGGCGCACTGCGGGCGGGACTCTGTCGCCGATAGTCTTTTCCACCACCCCACATATCCCCATGAATAGATCGCGATGGCGGGTTGGGACTGTGGCCACCAGCTCTTCATCAACAACCAGGCTCCGGCGTGTCAGCCGAACACCTGCAGGAGTCGCGATCTTAGAGGCGGCTGTTTCCAGCGTCATTGAGCCGGGCGAGCCGAAGATGGCGGAGTGGGTTTCGTTGGCGCGTTTTTTGTGTTCCTTTTGTTTTTTCCGGTCGGCCGCTTTTTTTGCCATCGCCTTGATGCTGGTGAAAATGCCGGCACCCTCATCAGTTTTCTTCCCAAGGCGCTGAAAGAGGAACTCCTGCAACGAGAGATATGCCTCGTCAGATTCCCGGAATGAGGCTCTGTCAATGTTGATGGCTTCATCAAGGCCATCGTCAACGTATATCTCGCCGCAGAGCTGGGAGAATTTCCACCCTTCGTGTTTTGGGTACTTAAGGTAGGTGGGGTCGAATGTCCCGATCCCGACGTTCCGCACACGGACCAGGATGCCCTGTAGCTCTCTCGGGAGAATCCGGCTCTGCTGCCAATAGATGTATCCTCGAACCCGCAGCGTTCTCTTGTCTGACAAGGTCGTGGTGAAATCCAGTTTGGGATAAACTTTGAAGTCTGTTGCGGCGCCAAGCGGAAGAAGAAGGGGTTTGAACAACTCGACGCCATCTAGGAAAACGCTAAATTTGAAACTCTCCATGCGCTTCCGCAGATCGTCAAGCGATGGTGTGTCGCGGATCGGCCCTCCGGGAAGATATCTGATGGGCGTGGTCGAGGCGAGTTCCCAAATCAGCTGAGCATAAGCTCCATGTTCCGAAACTGTATCATGGCTTACGCTTCGAAGGAAGGCTTCCATGTCGCCCTTTTTGAATATTTTCGGTGTGACCCCCATCTTTCCCATCGGGGAACTCTGCAATTGCTGGCGGAACCCTGGGATAATCGAATCCATTACAACGCGGGTGTAGTGCTTCTCCGGGTCTTCGGGAGCAGTGTCCATCTCACATTTTCCAATCTCCACCTTGTCGTTTCCTGACAAGGGTTTGTTGAGCTGAACCCTGCGGGCCTCTGGGCGCATATATGGTTCCAAGTTGATCTTTGCCCGGAACTTAATGGGGCTTCCCTTCGCAGATGAGAAGACCTCGAACCTTCGACAAATCTGGCCTATTGAAAGTATCCCGATTCCAATTCTGCCCACGAGTGGGCGGTTGTTGATAGGAGAAACCTCTCCGTGATCTCGCTTGCTGCTGCCGCCAATCAGCCCCATGTTCTGCTCGAACTGTTCTGGCGTCATGCCAGTTCCGTCGTCCGAGCAAGTGAAAGTCCCAAAGTGGGGGGCGTTCGTGGACACCTGCACCATATTCGCATCAGCGTCAAAAGCGTTGGTCACCAATTCTTTCAGCGCGCCTGCCGGTGTTCGATAGATGCCGGCGCTGATGTCGGCGATGACTGATGCCGCTGCGTTTATTGGGAACTTTCGCGTCTCGGCAGCCATTTTGATCTCCTAAATTTGTTTCAAGGTTCGCAACGCGGCTCTTGCCAGAGCGCGAGCCATGTTGTACGGGACGGCGTTCGCTACTTGAAGCGGCTGTTCCGCATGGGGGCCGAGGAAGCGGAACCAATCAGGGAGTGTTTGCAGGCGAGCAGCTTCCCGAACGGTGATTGTTCTATCTTGTAGCGGATGCACCGGTAGCGCCCGGTGGCCAGCGATAATCGTGTGTGCCAGGGTTGTGGGCAATCTCCGGTAAGATAACGGGCCGTTGCCCGGCTGTATCTTCCGTATTTTGGCCACCACTGCCGGGCCGTGCGTCATCGCACGGTGATTGTAAACCAATCTCCCTTTTATGGTCATGACGTCATTACCCTGCCCCGGAGCGAGCTTGGGTAGACCCTTCAAAACCGCGGCAACGGTGCGCTTTCCCCTTCTGCCCGGAGGGACCAGCGCCTCGGGGCGAAGTTTGAGATTCTTCCTCGCAGCGACGAATATTAGTCGTTGCCGCCGCTGCGGCACGCCAAATTTTGACGCATCCAGCTCAACCGCCTTTGCCGAAAATCCATGGTCCTCAATAAATCCCAGAATCCTTGTCTTGAAATTGACACCAGCGACCCGCATGAGCCCTGGCACATTCTCCATAACTAGGATTGGCGATTGTAGCCCATGAGCCATGTTCGCGATGACCCGGTACAGCAGGTTTTGACGGGCTCCAGGCTTCCTGAGGCCAGCGGCGCTGTAGCCCTGGCATGGCGGCCCCCCCATGACGAGGGACAATTTGCCCAGAGCCAAGCCAGAAATCTCGGCGACGCGTGCGGGGGAAATTGAGCGCGCATCCATCTCAAGAACTGGGACTCCTGGGTGATTGTGTCGATACGTTTGGGCCGCATGACGAGATTTCTCAATCGCCAAGACGATGCGGAAACCTTCCCTCAAAAACCCAGCAGACAGCCCGCCCGCCCCGGCGAATAAGTCTAGAACTGTGGGACGATCACTAACTCGATGGCGATGATTGGCAAGGCCCGTTTGGCAGAAAGAGATGAGCGGGCAACGGTGGCATTTGGGGCTAGATGCTCTGCAGAGGCGCTGCGAATGATGAGCCACTTTGGGCAGGAAATCAGCCTGGAGCCTGTCACCGACTCCGTTGCCACATTTCTTTCTAAGAAGTTTTTCGATCTCGCCGAATATTCCGATTCTCCTCAATGCTCGCGTGACTCCGGCATGGGTTAGCCATGAGGTTTGTCGTGCAGCCGAAGGGGGCACTGCGCTGCGCCTGGCAGCGAGCAACTCAACGGAGCGCTCGACTATCCATGCACATTTCGGAGGCTGTCGACCCCAATTGCGGCTCACGGTGCTCCTTGGGCGCTCCAAAGTCATTCCCACGCGAGGGACCGCGAATTCATGCCAACACCCGCTCAATTGCATTTGCAACCATTCCCGGCCTCACCTCTCTAATCTTCCTTGGTCGGCCGGGAATCGGGCGGGTCATGAGTCCTGCCATGCCCTCGTGGGCGAAGCGATAGCGCCAAAGCTTGACCGTATTGCGGCTGATGCCGAGCTGTTTGGCGATCATGTAATTGGTCTGGCCTCGCGCGGCCCGCATGACTACGTTCGCTCGGATTGTCAAGCGTTGGGACAGCCGGGCACTCACAGTCCCCTTATGCCATCTGCCCAGGGTTCTTCGCTCAGGCAGGCTAAGTTGGATGGGGATGGAGGAGCGTCTAGGCATGATTGAAGATTGTAGCATATGGTCAGATTCTTTAATGTCTGATGGGGGCGCGGCCGACGTTGCGGTATTTCTTGGAGGCGGGGCGGAGATGCTCGTTGAGCTTGAGCGGTAGCAAGTGGTCCTGCCACGACTCTGCCTCGATGCCGCCCGCCTAACCTCTCATCCCCAATCAGGGGGCTCACTCCGACAATCTGGGCAGCCTTCGCCTGCGCCCATAACGGCCGACGCACTTCCTTATGGCCGTCAGGACCGGGGGACTACCGTCCCTCGGCCGCAACCTTGACGTGGAAGTACTTCGACACCCCGGCGCCGAAGAATATCACGATGACCTGCTTGCACTGATGACCGGATAATCCGTCGGCATGTACCGCGTGCAGCTTGGCCTCAGGTTCAGCCAGAGCAAGATGGCCAAATACGACAGCCACCAGCCGTAGATCACCAACTCGGCTGAAATCGCATATCGGTCGGCATTGCCGCTCCAGCGGCGCACCTCATGCTCGCCCGCGAAGGCGGCCAACAGCCCCGTGTACATCTCCGGCGTCAAAAAGCGCGTCCCGGCCGAGAACATGAACTCGCGCAGCTCTAAGCCCAAGTAGGTGGCGGTATAAAGGAAGACGATCAGATAGAGCGCTTGGCGCAGAGTGTGCGGGCTTGGGTCGGGGCCAAGTCGGACTCCATGGCGGCAGGCAGACCACACGGCGCAGCATGTTGGCGGCGTTCATGGGACTATTCGTTAGATTGCCAAGGATATACGCATATTGTAGTATTCGAGATGCTGGTATATTGGCGAATTGGACTAGCCCGGTTGGTCTGGTGATAGTTAGCGCGGGAATAGGAAGAGGAGGACCCATGACGAAGTTTAGGGATGTAGTTGCTGCTATCTGTCTCACGATTTGTTTGGCTGGGGCGATATCATTAATCGTGCTTGTGTGGATGGTCCCATCGCAAACCCCGATGGTCACGAACCTTCTCAATATTCTTCTCTTCATTCTTTCAAGCCTTTTCGCCGTAATTGTTGGTTACTACTTTGCGCGTGTTAGCACATCTGAAAAGGTCGATACCATTGCCGAACAATCAACCGAGAAGATGGTCCATTTGTCCCTGCAATTGCAACATCTCAAGAGTTATCTGCAAGAGACTGTAGAGGTGGCGGAAGAAGAATCACATGTTAACATTATGGCCGAAATGAACGCCTACCGGCACCGAGTCGAGGCCGCCGCAGAGACAGCCGCATCGCTCGCTTCATCCAACGAAACGTTTCGTAGCGATTGGCTCGGCATTGTCTCAGATTCTGCCCGTGGGGCAATCGAAAAAAAATATGAGAAATTGCGTGAGTACCTACAGGATGCAGAGACCTATGAACGTCTCAAGACCGAGCGGATTGCGGGCGGTACAACTGCGGCCGAGGATGAGAAACTCCGTGCAGTTGAAGCGCGGATAGAGATTGCCAGGAAGCAGTTGCCGATCCAGCAACTCCCTTTCAGACCGTTGGTGCATCAGCCTGCAGTATCTGTCGAACAAGTAATAAAAGAGGCTTCTGAATCGCACCAAACCGGCACTCTGAAGGTAAAAGTGATAAGACCAGTTTTTATGGCAACCGGTTCCGGTAAACTGACTCCCCCCATGCGGAGCGTGCCTTGGATATCACATAAATTAGTATCACATCCTGCTGAATTGATTGTTGACAATTTCCGGGCATCCCCGGGGACCGGAACCACATATGATTTTAACATCTGTCTAAAGTCAATGATGTTCGGCGTTTATCTCCCCCTTGGAGAGTATGTCTTTGAGTACGATGCGGGGGAAAATGGAGCCGGCCGAGCGTCGGATGCGACTTCACGGCCCAGTCTACGCGCGACATCCGCAACGCCTCAAGGCTGATATTGGCGGGGGATTGATAAGGATTGCAGGACCGTCTGCCGAAAGGGCCAAGAGTCTAGTGCTTCTAGATACCTACCCCTACTTCGACGAGCCCGTATTGTCTCGGCAGGAATTCCAGCCGATTGCGCTTGTGGGGTTGCCCTACAGGACTCAAACCACAAGTACGGTTTGATGAGGGGGCCGTGGAAACGTACGAGGCCAGGCCTCGTGTCGCGCCACGGCCCTACTCTGCGCATGAGAGCCCGTCTCTAAAATGGTTCTGAACAAACCAGTTCTCCTTTTGCGGCCGGAGACTTTTTGCTTTATTTTTGCATAGGTCTGCACTATGAGTCCCATCTAAATATAGGCCAGAAAATGTTTCACCTTTGCCCCAGAGACCCATTCAGAGGGATATGGGCCGGTGTTAGAATAAAGCAGTATTATTTGGTGCCATTATCATATGATTCCACAAAGCGTGTGTATCTCCCAGACACATCAGAGAAAAACAAGACATGCCCTAATCGATCTCCATGGATTACATGATGCCGATGGCGGGATTGATATCAAGACGAAGGACGGGCGAATTACATTTCAATACCCAGCGCGCTGCTAAACAGAGGTGAATATGGAATTTTCCCTTGCAATGAAATTGGTTGCCGATGAACTGTTAGATAAAGAGGTGGCGACAAAGGAAACCTATTCCCAAAGCGCGTCCTTAGATATGGCGCGAGAAATCCTACATGCGTCTCCTGAATATAAATTGGGGGACTTTAGCAGTCCTACTTTGAGGGATTTCATCAAGAATGAGGATTCGCTGGGGCCATATGAAAAGCACATTCTTTGCACGCTTCTGTTAGGGCCATCCAAGGTGGTGGCAATCCTCGGCGGGCTGGGATGTGGGAAATCTTCCTCAATGAAATTCGTCAAAAGGTTTGTTGACGAGAACCGCGTGGGTAACCAAATAGAGGTTTTCTTGGTCGATGGGAATCTGATGGACATTCATTTCCCGCCGACTAATGATGAAGCCATTCGCCGACAACAATGGGAGCATCTTCTGGGCGAACTCGACCGCCAAGTGTACGAGACTTTCTGCGTCACAGCGAAAACCAAAAACGCGGTTTATTCGATACTTGCATCAGCGCAAAGGCGAAGGTATCTGCCCGAAGGGAAGAAAGGTGGAATCGGGTCTAATTTCGCAATCATACAAGATGTAATGGCAAAATGCGGAGGGTTGACTGAACTTAAGAGCGCATTGGATAACGGGCGCGATGTAAATGCGCTCATTCGCAAAGTGGTCCTAGAGGAAATGAAGCCAGGAGACATGACTAGTTTGACTATGGCGTTGATGCAAGTTCGACATCTCCAAAAGCCATTGGCAAAACGAAGATCAATCCTTATCGTTGACAATCTCGACCCATTGCCGAGATATTTGCAGAAGGATCTGCTAGTTTTCCTTCTGCGACGCGGGAATCCAATTGACTATATGGTCGCTGTGCCCCTGCGCTTGTCCACATTCGAAGAAGCCTCCCGATACCACCCATTTTCGTGGTACCCGCATTCCGGGCCACTGCCATTAGAAATCCTCTTTAGTAAGCTTGCCGTCTTTCTCGCGAACCCAAAGGCTCTGAACAGCTTTCAAAGCGTTACCGATAGGGGAATGCAGAGCCGCATCTATTTTAGAGTTACCGAATTCTTCTTCCGTTTTCTCGTGGGGTCTCGCGATTTTAGAGATATCTTCGAATCGATTGCGGGGCATAATGTGCGAAACGCATATGATGTTGCCTCCGGATGGTTACGCCATATAAACCTGCGCAGCAATTATCCAGACCTGGACATGCGGGAAGTGCAGGAGGAGGTTCGGCGGCACAGCTTCTTGTTCTTCTGTGAAGAGGTAATTATGACCTTATCGCGTGTCCTGCGCACGGAATCAACAAGAAGAGAATTTGCCCCCAAAGCACTTTCTGTTGACGGTGAAGAAATGGCGAAGAGAATCGGTGTGCACCTCGCGGAACGGCTTGCCGCGACTTGCGCAAAGCAAGTACAGAGATTTATCGCGAATGTGCGTTGGGTTTCCGATTTGAAGCCGGCAGACTTTGACAGGTACCTAGCATGGGCTTTCGGGAAACTCGAGATGTGTTTTGATCAAGAGAACGAGCACTTGAGTCCACTCGCAGGCGCCACGGCATTCGCCCGGCTGGAAGGAGCCCGGGTTGGCAGAAAAGATGAATTCTGTCAGGAAGCTATGCGAGAGCTGGCCAAGACGCTACAAGATCAGGGGGCAGAGGTCATCTCCGCTGCGGGGATTTCTCTGACCAGCGCGAAATTGCTGTGCAAAGGCATCATTGATCGACTGCAATCAGGAATGAAGGTAGACCCAAGCGATAGAAGGGTGGAGTTGGAAATCAAGGAGCCCTGTAAATATGCTGCACCCAATATTGAGGCTGGCATAAGGGGGCTACTCGATAGGAACAGCAGGTACGAAGCTGCCAAGAGTCTGATCTTTCTCGACGATGCTACTAATCCCTTGCGAGAGAAATTCATTTTTAACGTTTTCGGAATTAGAAGAGAGCTTAGCCCATTAGGTCTTCGAATCATTTACCTCCTTGCCGAGCAAAGGGGGCAATTTATGCCGGTTCAGCAGTTGCTATCCGAGTTGGACCGCCATGGATACACAGATGAGGTTGAGACACGAGATGTTTTCAATAGCATGATTGACACTGACCGGCGGTTGCTCGCAATCGCCGTCGACGCAGATTTTCAGAGCTATTCGGAGATTAAGTGCCTCACAACGCAGAACGTGCAATTGACCCCGGTGGGCCGCAATTACTACGAGCGATTGGTTTGGCAGCCTGTTTATATTCAGGCGATGCTTCCACGATTGGTAGGCCGCGGCTGTGATGATGAGCCAAGGGAATCTTCGCGACATGAGGAGAACTTCCGCATTCTCAATCGCCTTGATGAGACATTTGATGCCCTTAAGAATCTTGTTGAAAACGAGTTCTCTCGTTTGGGAAAGCCTTGGAATTCCCGGATCCAGATCCAATGGCGACCTGTTGATTTAGAATGTCAGAGCGCAGCTGGCGATGTCTATACAAAGAGTCTGGAACGCTTTGTCACCTCTTGTTGTAGTCACTTCCACAATTTACGCCAAGAGTCTAATGGGAACGCCCACCGCGTAGCCGAACTGACCTTCCAATGGATTGACTTTGGTCGGCAGATGATGCTCAAGCACGCTGAAATATTCAAATCAAAGAATCAAAATTGGGAGGTGCGAATCGGAGAGGCCGATAGGCTGGCAGAGAGGAACATGGGGCGTGAATATGCCAATTTGCGACATCCCCAGGTTTCTCTTTGAGAATCAGTGGGAGGATGCGATGCACTTTTCTGATATTGTCAGCCTAATCGGCACTGTCCTGAGCGGATTAATCTCGGCTGGGCTCCTTTGGCATCTACTTCGCCTCAATGGCCAGCCCGACAAACGGCCACCAGTGTTTTTGGCCACTGTGGTCTCAAAGATTGTCGCTGCAGATAACGAGCGAAATCGACGCCGGGTTGAAAACAGACTTACCTGGATAGCTATCATTGGGATGGTCTTGGGAGTAATTTGCCAAGCTGTTGGTCTAGTCCTTTCTCGCCTGGCACCGACCTCCGTCTTTTAGGTCGCAGTCAGCGGCCCCGGCGCTCGCCGCCTCTGTTGGGCAATCGCCTCCATGAGTAAGACAGACAATCTTTGTCGACGGGAGAAAAGCGCCGAAGGGTCAGACGGAGAGTCCTCCAGTGGGAAAGCGGCGGCTAAACCATCCGCAAGCAAGAGCTCGAATACTGCGTCCTCTTCCGCGACACTGACTGTGCTAAGCTCCCCAAGCCTTAACCCCTCACGGAAGACCCCGACGCCGCCACCAAGTTTTCCAAATTCCTGCCCAATCCCGCGCCGCGCTCCGGAGGGCAATTTCAGCTGCCTTTTGCTAGAATCGGCTGGACTCACGCCCATGACCCCCGACCAGCCCGCCCCACCCGCCAAACTCGCCATCCGCCGCACCCTTCGCCTGGGCTCGGGCCTGCTCGCCGCCGCCGCCATCCTCGACCTCGCCCGCGAAGCCTACTCCGGCGGCTCCTGGCTCGCCACCCCCGGCCTCGGCCAAGCCTACGCCATGGTCCTCACCGCCTACGCCGCCACCCGCGAATGGGAGAAATGGACCGACCCCAAAGACCAGACCGCCTACCACGGCCACTACTACCTCCTCGCCTGGATCACCCTACCCCTCATCCTCTGGCTCACCGACATCACCAACATCGCAGCCCCCGCATGGCCCGCCAACCTCAACACCACCCTCGGCTGCGTCCTCGCCGCATACGCCGGCAGCAAAGCCTCAAGCCGCTGGCGCGGCTTCACACGCCGCGCATTCGTCAAAGCCCGCCTCCAGCCCCCGGCCCAGCCAGAGCCCCTCACCCCCGACCGCCTCCTCACCAGACACACCCTCAGGATCGGCGCCATGCTCTTGGGCGCCGCCTGCCTCTGGGACGCCGCGGTCGAAGCCTTCTCCGCGGGCGCATGGACCTACACCGGCCACCTCGTCTCCACCTACAGCCTCGTCCTTGGCGCCTACGCAGCCACCCGCGAATGGGAAAAATGGACCGACCCCTATGACCAGGACGCCTACTGGGGCCAATGGTTCGTGGCCGCCTGGTGCCTCCTGCCCGTCCTCATCTGGCTGACCATGGCCGTAGGCTTCCCTAATAAGTGGCCCTCCGGCCTCACCCCCGCCCTGGCCGCTGTCCTGGGCGTCTTTGCCGGCAGCAAAGCCTCCGCGGCTTGGCGGGCGGACAAGGCCAAGAAAGGCTGGGGGAACGTCCCTGGCCTCCCCCAGCCCGCCCCGGGCGACGGAGCAGCCCTCCCGGCCGACCCCCCCGGCCCAGCCGACCAGGTCGCCCGAGCCTGCCGCAAGCGCGGCGCCTTCACGGCCGAACAGATTGCCTCGGACACCGGCCTGACCCTGCGCGCGGCCCGGGGACATCTTGGCGTACTTGTCAGGGAAGGGTATGTATCCAATGACGGCAACGACCAGTTACATTGGATAGGACCTTAGGCCTTGAAATAGGTACATACCATGTGTCCGGCAGACATGTATGTATACATCGGATGTATGTATCCTACCAGTCGCGGAACAGTCAGAAATGCATGAATTTACATCACTTATTTAAAATAACAGTCGACCCCACAAGAACAGTCGCCCCACCAGTGAACACCATAGCCACCCCCTCAGTCAGGAACCCCAATGAGCAAAATGACCGCGTTTCTCCCGATAGGCCTGCTGGCGGTTTTGGCCGCCTGCGTCCAGCCCAACATCTCCTATGAGCCCGGCCCCACGGCCCAAAACCGCCTGCCCATCCGGGCCGTGGTCTGGCTCATTAAGGAACAGCCCCCCGAGCCCCCAACCGGCCGGCCGGCAACGGACGCCCCCATGGAGACCAGCCTGACCAAGAACGGATCCCTTTGGCGGCCCCAGCTCACCATGCAGGTCCTAAGCAGAGCCTTGGCCGCTGAAATCGAGGCGCGGGTCGCGGAGAACGCCGAGGTCGTGGAATGCAGCTACAATAACTGCCCCATAGTAGCGGAAGAGCAAGCCGGCGCCCGGCTGTTCGTGGAGGGCACTGTGGTCGAGGCCGTTGCCAGCCGCTCGCGCGGCGGCAACCAAGTATACCGCCTTAAGATCGACCTCTCCGCCACCCTGGTCCGCCAGCGGCAGCCCAACCTGCAGTCCTACTGGACCAAGACCGTGGAGGTCGAGCAGGGCCGCGCCGGCCGGCCCGCCAAGGACCTCGCTGAGCTCATGCGCAAGGCCTTTGCCCCAGCGGCCGATGAGCTGGCCCGGGCCCTGGAGCAAAGCCCGGCGGCCGAGGCTTTGGCGCAGGCGGGGCAGTAGCCCTGCTGAAGGGCTCTTCCCTCTCGACCGACAAGACCGGCAGCCTTCATAGGGGCGCCGCGACCAAGGAATAGTCGCGTCGGGGTTGCGGCCTGACCGGCCGCAACCTTTAATTCTGAGGCAGCCGGCAGGGAACTTTCCGCGGCCAAAATCGTACATATAGTATGAGCCACCAACGCGCCAAACCGATTGTCCAGCAGCCTGCTGGCGTATTGACCGTGCCCGCCGGCTATCCTGACTTCCTCAAAGATAGGGAAAAATTGACCGAATCCTAATTTATCCTAATTTATTGTAATTTAGGATATTGACATATTGAAGAATACCTGCTATCCTAATTTAAGTCAGATTAGTATAAATTATGATGAAACCGTGAAAATCCCAGAAGAGCCGCCCAATTTCTACTCCGTATTCGAAAAAGACCCGCCCACATTTTTTAAAGCCATGGCCAGGGCGGATGTTCAGACCCTCCTGCGCAAGAGCGCAAGTCAATATCCCTATTGGGACAAGCTCAAGTATTGGCCCATGCCTGAAGGCATCACCCCGGAACTCCTGTGGACCCTTCGCGAATGGTCTGCCCAGGCAGAGCGCAAAAAAATCCCGCTCGTGGCTACGTCCGGAAACCCCTTTTCGTATTGGCTTCCAAATCAGGCTCAGGAGTGGCTCTACCAGATCGACCGCAACGCCCCCAGCCAACTGTCCTTGGAGGGAAACCCTCCCTCTGCGCAGGAGCGGGACCGCTACATCGTCAGTTCGTTGATGGAAGAAGCCATAGCATCAAGCCAGATCGAGGGCGCGGCCACGACGCGGCGCGTGGCAAAAGAGATGCTGCGCACCAAGCGCCCGCCCGCGGACAAGTCCGAGAGGATGATCCTCAACAACTATCGCGCCATCGAGCGGCTGCGTGTCCTCAAGGATTCGCCTCTCACTTTGGAATTGCTGCATGAGCTCCACGCCATATTGACGCAAGGCGCCATCGAGGAGCCTGAGGCTGCAGGCAGGCTCCGACGCAGTCCGCAGGACGACGATATCAGCGTCATCGATGACGGCGCCGATCCCCACATACTCCACATGCCGCCCAAGGGCTCGGAACTGCCGCGGCGCCTGGAACGGTTCCTTGCCTTTGCCAACGACGAGCGGCAGGAATCCTTCATCCATCCGGTCATCAAGGCCATCCTCCTTCACTTCTGGCTGGCCTATGACCACCCCTACGTGGACGGAAACGGCCGGGCGGCGCGCGCGGTCTTCTACTGGTACCTCCTGAGAAAAGGCTACTGGCTCTTCGAGTTCGTCTCGCTCTCCCGCATGGTGCTGCGCGCGGCCGGGCAATACTACCGGGCGTTCCTTTATTCCGAACGGGGGGAGAAGGATGCCACGTACTTCATCATGTTCAATCTGCAGGCCATCCATCTCGCCATCAATGAGGTCCAGAAACACATCGCCCACAAGCAGGCTGAGATGCGGCAAGCGGCCGCGCTGCTGCGCGGCGTCCGGGGCCTCAACGGCAGGCAAAGGGAGCTCTTGCTCGATGCCCTCAAGAAGCCGGGCCGGACCTACACCATCTATGGCCACCAGCAGACCCAGCAGGTCTCATACCAGACGGCAAGAAACGATCTGTTCGGATTGGCCGACAAGCAGCTCCTCACCGTCTCGAGGTCAGGAAAGACGTTCGAGTTCGTCCCCTCCGAAAAACTCCCGGAGATGTTGAAGGCAGACCATCCCAAGCCCGCGCCATGAGCCCCGACCAGCCCGCCAAACTCGCCATCCGCCGCTTTCTGGAGCCTCCGCCCCAGCCGCCCCGCCAGATCGGCTTCAAGCCCTAATAGGGGCGACGCGACTGAGGAAGGGTCGCGTCGGGGTTGCGGCCTGACCGGCCGCAACCTTCGATTCCGAGGCAGCCCGGGAACTTTTTCCGGCCTCATTCGTATATGTAGTGGAGACTCGCATGAAAGAAAACCAGCATATCGAATACAAGGAATCCTGGCGTGACGAATGCCTGAAGTGGATCTGCGGCTTCGCGAACGCCGACGGCGGCGTGCTGCACATAGGCCGCAACGACAAGGGGGTGGTCGTCGGCTTGGCCAACGCCTCGAAGTTGCTGGCGGATATTCCCAACAAGGTGCGCGATATCTTGGGCATCATGGTGAAGGTCAACCTGCGCGAAGAAGCCGGGAAAGAGTACCTGGAGATCGCGGCGGAGCCTTATCCCTGCCCGTGAGTTACAAGGGCGAGTACCACTACCGCAGCGGCAGCACCAAACAGGAACTCAAGGGCGCGGCGCTGGACCGATTTCTCTTGAAGAAGCAAGGCCGCCATTGGGATGGCGTGCCGGTTCCCCATGTCAAGATCGAGGACTTGGATAGAGCGGCTCTGGCCTATTTTCGCAAGCGGGCCTTGAGCAGCAGGCGGCTTTCCCCGGAAATACTGGGAGAGCCGGACCCCGTGTTGATGGAGAAATTGATCTTTTGGATGGGAATTACTTGAAACGGGCCGCCCTGCTCCTGTTCCATCACGACCCTGAAAAATTCGTCACCGGGGCCTTCGTGAAGATCGGATTCTTCCGCGGCCATTCGGACCTGCTGTACCAAGATGAGATCCATGGCGACCTGTTTTCCCAGGTCGACAAGACGCTGGACCTCCTGTCGACCAAATACATGAAGGCGTTGATTTCCTATGAGGGGATTCAACGCGTGGAGACCCATCCGGTGCCGGATGAGGCGATGCGCGAGGCCGTGCTCAATGCCGTGGCTCATAAGGATTATTCCAGCGGCCATCCCGTCCAGATCAGCGTGTACGACGACAGGATCTTGCTGTGGAATCCGGGGCAATTGCCGCCCGCTTGGACCGTGGAACGATTGCAGGAGAAGCATTCTTCCCAGCCCTTCAACCCGGATGTAGCCAATGCGTTCTTCCGGGCGGGCATGATCGAGGCTTGGGGCCGCGGCATCGAACGGATACTGGAGGCCTGCCGGTCTGCCGGTGTCCCCGCTCCGGTGCTTCGCTGCGAAGGCGCCGGGTTGTGGGTGGAGTTCCCTTTCAAAACCGAACTAACGGAGAGAAGAACCGGGGCGACTACCAAAGAAACTACCAAAGAAACTACCAAAGAAACTGCCCAAGAAACTACCCAAGAAACTACCCAAGAAAAGATTCTGGCCCTTCTGAGAGCACGGCCTGGGACCAATCGCAGAGAGCTGGCCGCGAAGCTCGGCATCAGCGAAGATGGCGTCCAGTATCATTTGAACAAATTGAAGTCATCCGGGCTTGTCAGACATGTGGGCCCCACGAAAGCGGGACATTGGGAGGTGAGATGAACGATCATCGCGCAAAGGGCGGTCCGTCGCCCTGACTGGCGCCGGTCTTTTGCTAGAATCCCACTGAAATAGGGACCCAAATGAGCCCCGACCCATCCGCCCCACCCGCCAAACTCGCCATCCGCCACACCCTCCGCCTCGGCTCCGGCCTCCTCGCCGTCGCCTCTTTCCTAGACCTCGCCCGCGAAGCCTACTCCGGCGGCTCCTGGCTCGCCACCCCCGGCCTCGGCCAAGCCTACGCCATGGTCCTCGCCGCCTACGCCGCCACCCGCGAATGGGAAAAATTGACCGACCCCTATGACCAGGACGCCTACTGGGGCCAATGGTTCGTGGCCGCCTGGTGCCTCCTGCCCGTCCTCATCTGGCTGTGCATGGCCGTAGGCTTCCCTAATAAGTGGCCCTCCGGCCTCACCCCCGCTTTGGCCGCTGTCCTGGGCGTCTTTGCCGGCAGCAAAGCCTCCGCGGCTTGGCGGGCGGACAAGGCCAAGAAAGGCTGGGGCAACGTCCCCGGCCTCCCCCAGCCCGCCCCGGGTGACGGAGCAGCCCTCCCGGCCGAACCCCCCGGCCCAGCCGACCAGGTCGCGGCGGCCTGCCGCAAGCGCGGCACCTTCACGGCCGAACAGATCGCCTCGGACACCGGCCTGACCGTGTTTATGGCTTGCGGCTAGGTGGGCGCCCACTTGAGGTCATGACCATCACGCCGAGTGTACTGTACTGAAGTGGGCGCGCCGAGTGGGCGCCCACTTTAGGCCAAGTGGGCGCCCACTTCTGCCGCCCACTTTTTTGGGGTACAGTCGATTATCTCGTATTTTGCGGGATTTCTCTGGGGTACAGTCGGGGTACAGTGGAGGGTACAGTCAGGGGTACAGGTACAGTCGGGAGTACAGTCGGGAGTACAGTCGGAGTACAGTCAGGGGTACAGTCAGGATACAGTCGCCGGTACACTCAAGGGTGGGTTTCTTAGGAGATTTGTAGCCGTCCCAGCCGTGGCACTGTTCCAGGCAAGAAGTCACAAGAAGTCGTACGACTTCTTCACGACTTCTCGCGGCTTCTGTACCCCTGTAGTCGATCGCACATCCACCCCGCAAAAATTAGCAAAATAACCGCGTTTCTCCCGATAGGCCTGCTGGCGGTCCTGTCCGCCTGCATCCAGCCCAACATCTCCTATGAGCCCGGGCCCACAGCCAAAAACCGCCTGCCCATCCGGGCCGTGGTCTGGCAGTTCAAGGAACAACCCCCCGAGCCCCCAACCGGCCGGCCGGCGCCGGACGCCCCCACCCAGACCAGCCTGACCAAGAACGGACCCCTTTGGCGGCCCCAGCTCACCATGCAGGTCCTAAGCAGAGCTTTGGCCGCTGAGATCGAGGCCCGGGTGGCGGAGACCGCCGAGGTCGTGGAATGCGGCTCCAACAACTGCCCCATCATCGCGGAGGAGGCCAAGGGAACGCTCCTGTTCGTCGAAGGCACGGTTCAGGAGGCCGTGGCCAGCCGCTCGCGCAACGGAGGCGAAGTCTACCGCCTTAAGATCGACCTCTCCGCCACCGTGGTCCGCCTGCGGCAGCCCAGCCTGCAGTCCTTACTGGACCAAGAGCGTGGAGGTCGAGCAGGGCCGCGCCGGCCGGCCCGCCAAGGACCTCGCGGAGCTCATGCGCAAGGCGTTTGCCCCCGCGGCCGATGAGCTGGCCCGGGCCCTGGAGAAAAGCCCGGCGGCCGAGGCCTTGGCGCAAACGGCGCCGTAGCCCTGCCGGGGGGGCTATTGGCTCCTTCCCGGTCCAGCGCAAAGGGCGCGAACTCGCCAGCGTCTCCAGAATTCGGGAGACCCATGGAACTTTCCGGCGCCGAGCTCGTATATGTAGTATGTGGGCAACCCCGCGACCACCTGCAATCCGACAGCCAGACATGTATATCGCTTTCGGATAAACCGCACATAAGTCGATATAAGAGGCCAGATCCCGAAATGAATCAAAAGAATGAGACAAATGAAGCAGTGATTCATTTACAGCCCGCCACCTCCCAGGAATGCGCGGGAATGAATCAAGGAGCCCCAGGGGCGCCAGCGGTTCAGCCGCGCGCTGCGAGGCCGGCGGCGCGGGTCCGTCCCAAGGCGACTTGTCGATAGTGTGGAGACAAGATTCCTGGAATACCAAACGGAAAATGAAGCACCCCTTTGATCCGCGCAAGCTGATGGAGCTGGCCGTCAAGGTCATGCGCCAGTCCGTCTCGGAGCCGCGCAAGGACGGTAAGGCGATCCCGCTTGTCGGCGCGGCGCTCGTCAAGCCCGACGGCGCCATCGAGACGGCTTGTCGGGGCGAGCTGCGTCACGGAGACCACGCGGAATTCACGCTGCTGGAGAGAAAAAATCGCGGAAGCAGACTGGACGGCTCCATCCTATTCGCCACGCTCGAACCCTGCGCTCCGGATTCGCGCCACCCTCCGAAGATGAGCTGCGCCGAACGCATTGTCTTGGCGCGGATCCGGGAGGTCTGGGTCGGGATCGAGGACCCCGATCCCAAGGTGGACCGCAAGGGGATCAAATCCCTGCAAGATGCCGGCGTCAAAGTGCACATGTTCGACCGCGACCTTCAGGAAGTCATCCGCGCGGCGAACAGGGATTTTGTCACGCAAGCGACTGAGCGGGCCGAAACTGCGCGGGGCGCGAAGCAACTGAAAGAGAACGCTCTCTCTCCCCTCGAAAACGCCCTGGCTGTTTCCGCCGTCAAGGATTTCTCGGCTGAGGCTCTCGATCGATACCGCTCACAGGCCAAGATCGCGGCCGTGGCGGGTTCTCGGGCTTTCAACCGCCATTTGCTCCAGCAAGGGTTGCTGAAAGAGGAGAAGGGCCGTTTGACCCCGACCGGATTCGGCTTTCTTCTCTTCGGCAAAAAACCGCGCGGGATCCTCCATCAGGCCGGCCTCCTGGCCACCATCCATTATCCCGATGGCAAGGATGAACTTCTGGATTTTGACGAGCCGCTGGTCCTGATCCCGGATCTGGTCGAGAAGTGGCTTGGCGATAAACTACCCAACGTGATCGACCGGAGCCGGATGCAGCGCGAGACGCGGCCCGCCCTTCCCTTTGAGATGGTGCGCGAGGCCGTGATCAATGCGCTCATTCATCGGGATTACGATATCAAGGGCGCAAAATGCCAACTCGCGGTCACGGAAGACGCCATCACGATCAAGAGCCCCGGCGCTCCGCCGCCCCCTATCACGATGGGACAGATGCAAGCATTCAACGCCCCCATGCTGAGCCGCAATCCGGTATTGCATTATGTCTTCGCCCACATGGGGCTTGCGGAAGAACGCGGACTGGGCATCAAGACGTTGAAGGCCGGCGCGGAGAAGGAGGGGTTGCCCCTGCCGAGATACGTCTGGGCTGCGCCCTATCTGAGCCTGACGCTCTATCGAAGCGCGGCTGGCGCGGAGCGGGCGCTTGATGCGGGGATCCTGGCTTTGCTGAGCAAGGCCGAGAGAACTAGCTGGCGATGGCTGTCAACCAGAGATTGGGTCACTGCCGGCGAGTATGCCGCTGCGATGCGTGTTCCTCGCCGGACGGCGCAGAATCATTTCAAGCGATTTACGGACCTCCGACTCGTCCGCCCCGAAGGTTCCGGGCCATCCACGAAGTACGAGGTGCTTTCTCCGTGATCACGGCGATCCGCCGAGAATCGCGCCAACTATCGCGCCAAAATGGCGCGATAACGTCTGGAGCCATCACCTTGGGTGGTGGCTTTGCGGCAACCGGACGAGGGATCGGACTGCCTGTCCGATCCCTTCCCTTGGGTGGACGCCATGGTGCTCGCGGCTTACTCCGGCACCCGCGAGTAGGAAAAATGGACCGACCCCCGGGACGACAGGTCATACCACACCAACCTTGGGGCCCCAGGCTGGTCGGACTCGCTGACCAACACTCTAGCCTGCGTCCTGGCCGCCTCCGTAGGCGACCACGCTTCGGCCCGTTGGCGGGGGCTCAAGCGCGGCACATTCGCCCGTGCCCATTTGTTGCCTCAAAGCCTGTGCGGAGATGCGGGCTGTGCTCTATGACAGTTCGCATATCGCATATTGCAATTCGTCATAATCACTGTTATACTGTCCCTATGTTCAGCCACCCCACACACCGCACGCACCGCGGACTCAAGCCGCAGGACGTCCTTGTCCTTCTGAAGCTCCTGGCTTCGCAAGGCAAGCAATGGCGGATGGTGGACCTGGCCATGGAGCTCGGGATCTCGCAGTCCGAGGTCAGCCTGGCCCTCGGCCGCGCGGGCTACGTGGGCCTTTTCAACTCGGAGAAGGGGGAACTGGTGAAGGCGGCGTTGGAGGAGTTCCTGCTCCACGGCCTCAAATACGTGTTCCCGGCCGAGTTCGGGATGATCTCCCGAGGCATCCCGACTTCGCATTCAGCTCCGCCGCTGGCCCAGAAGATCGTCTCGGGAGAGTCGGACCAGTACGTCTGGCCGCATCCCGACGGCGAAGCCAGGGGGCAGTCCATCTCGCCTCTGTGCGAGTGGGCGCCGCAAGCCGCCCGCAAGGACCCCCGCCTCTACGAGCTGCTGGCCCTGGTGGACGCCCTGCGCGTCGGGCGAGCCAGGGAAAGGGCGCTGGCCGCCGAAGAGCTCCACAAACGCCTCCATGCGGCCTAGCACGCCGAACCTCGACATGCTGGCCGTCGTAGCCAAGGGGCTGCGGGGCCTTGAGGAGTCGGTGGCTTTCGTCGGCGGAGCGGTCATCGATCTCTATCTCTCCGACCCCGGAGCGCCGCAGGCGCGTCCGACGGCGGACGTCGATTGCGTCGTGGAACTGGCGAGCCGGACCCGATACCACGACATCGAGGCGGAACTGCGCCGCCTGGGCTTCAAGCATTCCACGGAGACCGGCAGCCCGCTCTGCCGATGGGAATACCGGGGGGTGCTTGTGGACGTGATGCCTCCTCACCAGCGCATCCTCGGCTTCGCCAATCGTTGGTACCCGGACGGCCTGGCCCATGCCGAGAACGCGATCTTGCCTGACGGCCAGCAGATCCGAGTCTTCTCGGCCCCGCACCTTTTGGCATCCAAGCTCGAGGCCTTCCGGCATCGCGGCAAAGGGGATTATCTGGCCAGCCGCGACATCGAGGACATCGTCGCCCTCCTGGACGGCTGCCGAGAATTCGCGGAGAGATTCCAGCGCGCTCCCGCGGAGCTCAGATCATACCTGGCAGAGCAGTTCAGGACGCTTCTGGGACAGGAGGGGTTCGTGGAGAGCGTCCCCGGACATGTCCGGGATGTCGGCCATTCGCAGGTCAGGGCGCAGCGCGTCCTCGCCCTGCTCGAAAAGCTTTCCCAGGAGCCGCAAGGTCGCTAGCCGGCCTCGGCCAAGACTGCGGCATGGTCCTCGCCGCCTACGCCGTCACCCGCGAATGGGAGAAATGGACCGACCCCTATGACCAGGACGCCTACTGGGGCCAATGGTTCGTGATGGCCTAGTGCGTCCTGCCAGCCCTCCTTTGGCTGGCCGGGGTCATGGGCGCTTGGACCGTCTGGCCGGCCAACATGAACACCACCTTGGCCACCGTTCTAGGCGTCTTTTCCGGCAGCAAGGTCTCCGGCCTTTGGCGGGCGAAGAAGGCCAAAGAAGGCGGGCTCCCCTTGCCTGGCGGCGCGGCGCCGGACCCCGACGCCCCGCCGGAGCCTGTCGACCAGGTCGCCGCAGCCTGCCGCAAGCAAAGCAAGGACTCTATAGCTAATGAGTGTGGTGGGGTCGCCATTTGGGGTGGTTTGGGGTGAGATTTGGGGCGATTTGGGGTGCCGCCTGACTGGTCGGTAGAAACCGCTTCATTGCGTTTCCTATCGTTTTCCACAGGTCGCCGGAGTTCTCTCTAATGACCTCCGCGCAGACGGGTACCCAGAAAGGTACCCAGAAAGGTACCCAGAAAAGTTCCCAGAAGGCGACCCAGGAAGTTAGGGTGAAAACTAGGGAGAAAGTTAGGGAGAAAACTAGGGAGAAAATCCTGCGCGCCATACAAGAAAAGCCTGGCATCACGACCACGGAACTGGCCCATGAGATCGGCCTCACACAGAAGGCTATTGAGTGGAACATCAAGAGACTAAAGGAAGGGGGAGTCCTGAAAAGGATCGGGTCCGACAGGGGCGGTCGATGGGAAATCCCGCTGCCCAGGCCTTGGCGGCTGCGCCGCAGGCCGCTCAGCCCGAGCTGAAATCAAGCCGGCTTGCACCGCGCCGGCACCACCGTCACCCGGCTGTGCCGGATATGGGATTGCAGGCTCTCGCGCATGCGGTCCATCACTTGATCCACCTCGCCCACGCGCCGCTCCGGGTCGAACTCAAGGTACAGCTCGATATAGACCCCGCCGCCCGAGCGCCGGGACCGGATGCCGTGGACCTGCTCATACTCGGCGTAGAAACGGGCCAGCTCGCGCATGATGACCAGCTGCAGGGCCTCGTCGAGCGTGCGGTCGCTGAGGTCGCCCAGGGCCCGCGCCGCGATCTCGTAGACCGTCCAGAGGATATAGGCCGCGAATCCGAGGGAGACGGCCGGGTCGACATAGAGGGCCCCCGGCTGGCCGGCCAGGAACTTGCCGGCCAGAAGGGGCACGATGAGTCCCGCGCAAGTCAGCGTGGATATGCGATGCGACTTCCATTTCGCCTCGATCACCGGCGAGGGATTGTCGCGGTCGTTGCGCCAAAGCTTGCGCCACATGTAGCCGTTGCCGAAGATCCCCACGATGTTGACGGCCAGCCCGCAGGCGATGCCTCCGAGCGGACGGGGGGAATGCAGACGGGCCAGGGCCTCGCCGAAGATGGCATAGACGGAGGCGAGCAGGCCGGCGGCCACCAGGATGCCCAACAGGCTCTCCACCTTGCCGATGCCGAAGTCGAATCTGTGGCCGTGTTTCTTCAGGCGGGACAGCGCCAGCCAGGAGATGAGCGTCGCCAGGGTGTCTACGGCGTGCCTGACCAGGTCGGCGTAGAGGGATAGGGAGTTGGCGAGGAAGGCGGCCGCCGACCCGCCCATCAACCCCACGCTGCCGAACAGCAGGCTCAGGCCCAGCAGTCGTTTCTTGGCGTCTATCCGCGTTCTTTCTCTGGAGTCCACGTGATCCGGCCCGGGAGGCTATGATATCACAATGCCGTTTTGCGGCGCGCGCAACAGATCGAAATAGGGGCGCGATGAGCCCAGCGCGCCGGGATTTTTTCTAGAATGCCTAGGTCCCCTGGAGGCGCGCGATGAAATGGAACCAGACCCTTCCCCTGCTGCTGGCCCTGGCCGTCTGCGGCCCGGCGCAGGCCACCACCGACGACATCAACCTTCCCTTCCAAGACGACCCCGCCGTGGTCGGAACCTGGCGCAGCGTCGCCTACGTGACCACGCCAGAGGCCTTCTCCCCCAAAGCCGCCCCCGCCCCCAACCTCTTCCTTAAGGAACAGGTCTTCCTGCCCCAAGGCAAGACCCCCAGCCCCTCCCAGACCTGGACCCAAGGCATCCTCATCAACTCGCCCGAGAAGACCGCCAGCCGCTACACCTTCAAGGACATCAACGGCCTCAAATACATGTTCCTCGAATGGAAGAGCGGCGACTACACCATCCGCAACCAAAAGCCCGAATACTACGTCCTCCTGCGCGACACCGACTACGCCAAGCTCCCCAAGTCCCAGCCCATCGCCAAAACCCCCGACACCACCCGCTACGCCGATTGCCTGGTCAAGGTGCCCCCCGGCGGCCTCTGCAAGCATCCCGCGCCCAGCACCTTCCGGCCCAAGCCCCTGTACTCCCTGCCGCATTACCAGCCCGACACCGACAAGCTGTGGCAGGTGGACCTCCGCGGCCAGGACCTCACGCAGCTCGACCTCAAAAGCCGCACTGACGACCTCCTGAAGGCCGATTTCGACACCGCCACCAAGTTCCCCAAGTCCTTGCCGGGAGGCTTCGCCCCCAAGAGCATCATGGCGCTCGGCAAGAACCCCGGCCTGGGCCTGCGCAGCCTGCACAGGGACGGCATCACCGGCAAGGGCGTCTCCATGGCCATCATAGACCAAGCCCTGCTCGTAGACCACAAGGAATACGCGTCCAGGCTCAAAACCTACGAAGAAGTCCACTGGGCCGGCCCCGAGGCCGTCATGCATGCCGGCGCCGTGGCAGCCTTCGCCGTGGGCAAGGACATCGGCGTGGCGCCCGAGGCGGAGCTCTACTACGTCGCCGACTGGTGGGTCGACAGCGACGGCTCCATGAACTACATCCCCCTGGCCAAGGCCATAGACCACGTCATCGCGCTCAGCGCGGCCTTGCCCAAGGACAGAAGGATCCGCGTCCTGACCATCCAGCGCGGCTTCTCGGCCGATGAGAAAGGCTTTGCCGAGGTCACGGCCGCGGTGGAGCGCGCCAAGCAGGCCGGCATATTCGTGGTCACCAGCTCCTTGGCCCAGCAATACGGCTTCCAGTTCAACGGCCTCGGCCGCGAGCCCATCAGCGACCCTGACCAGCTCTCCTCCTACGGCCCCGGGGACTGGTGGCAGAAGAGATTCTTCGCGGAAGGCTGGGGCAGCTCGCCACAGACCCTGCTGGTTCCCATGGATTCGCGCACCACGGCCAGCCCGGCCGGCGCCTCAGACTACGTCTTCTACCGTGAGGGCGGCTGGAGCTGGTCCCTACCTTATATAGGCGGCCTCTACGCCTTGGCCTGCCAGGTCAAGCCCGACGTCACCCCCGAGCTCTTCTGGCGCAAGGCCCTGGAGACCGGCGACACCCTCACGGTCAAGAAGGACGGCAAAGACTACCAACTGGAGCGCATCGTGAATCCCCGCAAGCTCATCGAGAGCCTGAAAAGCAGCTAGGCTTGGGAGCATTGCGTGATTGATTCCAAGGTCCTCTGCGCCGGCCTGCTGGCGAGCCTCGCCCTCCTGCAGCCCGCGCAAGCCGGCCCGCTCAAGCAATTCGAGAAAGCCGCCGCCACCCCGGCGCCGTCCCGGAGCTCGGACCGGAGCCATCAAAGATCATCCCCCGACGCCGGCGACAGCGTTCTGGGCGCCCTCATGCGTCCTTTCATGGAGGAGATCGGCGCGGCCTTGGGCTACTGCTTCGTCTGCAGCGGGGAAAGGAGCCTCGTCTATGCCTTGGGAGAGGAGGACCGCTCCGCCGCGATGCTGGAATCCTGCGGCTTCGAAGGCAAGAGTCTCGAACGCCGCAAGCACGGCGACATCCTCATCCCCTTCGCCAGGGCCGACGCCGGCTACCAGGCCGTCCAGGAGGGAGTCTCCGCCGTGGACGTGCGCGCCGAAGCGGGGTATGCCTTGCTGGCGGTGAGCGTGCGGCGCACCTCCTACTGGCAGCGCAAATCGGACGAGACCATGTCCACCACCGCGCTCGTCCCCGAATACCGCATGCTCTTCGGCGGCGCCGTCGAGGCGGACCTTGGCTTCGGACCCTTCTTCCTTGACGGCGCCGCTCATCATGCCGGGACCATCCTCACCTTGCCCATCCTCATCCATCCCGCGAAGCACCTAGGCCTCGAATTCCGGCCGGCCTGGGCCAACCTGGAAGGCGGTCCGCCCATCGCAGACTACGGCCTGAACGTGGTCCTCAGGGCGGGCTACGTCGCCCTGTACGGAGGCTACCGCTGGCTGCGCAGCGGCGGCGTGGCTTTGGACGGGCCGGTCGGTGGGCTCTCGGCTTACTGGTGATCCGGCGGCTGACCCGCGATGACCGCGAGGAAGGCCTCCCCATAACGCGCCAGTTTCCGGTCCCCCACGCCCTTGACGCCGCGCAAGGCCTCCAAAGTCTTGGGCTTCAAGGCGGCCATCTCCACCAAGGCGCTGTCGTGGAAGACCACGTAGGGCGGCACGCCCAGCTTCCCCGAGATCAGCCGCCGCAGCTGGCGCAGGCGTTCGAAGAGCTCCTCGTCCGGCGGAAGACCGCAGGCGTGGCTCTTGCGCAGGGCCTTGGACTTCTTCTTGCCGCGCGCAGCCGGCGGAGCCGGCACGCCCAGCCGAACCGCGCCCCCACCCCCGCATAAGGCCTTGCCCGCCTCGGTGATGCGCAGGAGGGGATACTCCCGTTCCTCGGAGACCTCCAAGAAGCCCTGCACGATGAGCTGGTCTATCCAGGAGCGCACCGCCGCCTCCCCGGCTTCCTTGAGCAAGCCGAAGACCTGCAGCGCGTCGTGGCCGTGGCGCGCCATGCGCTCGTCGCCGCGTCCCAGCAGCAGGTTGACCACGTAGCCGGTGCCGAAGCCCCCGCCCGCGCGCCAGGCCCCGCTCAAGACCTTCTTGGCCGTCAGGAGAGCCTCCTCGGCGGAGAGGCTCTTGGTCTCGCCCAGGCAGACGTCGCAGGCGGCGCAGCCTTCCGCTCCGGGCTCGGCTCCGTCGGGCGGGTAGGCGGCGCCGAAATGCTCGGCCAGCAGGCGATGGCGGCACACCGGAGCTACGGCATAGCGGCCGATCTCGCGCAGTTGGCGCTCCAGCGCGCGCTGGCGCTCGGGCGCCAAGTGGCCGTCCTTGAGCGCCAGGCCGCGGTGCCGGGCCAGGTCCGAGGCCGCGAAGAGCAGGACGCAGTCGGCAGGCTCGCCGTCGCGGCCCGCGCGCCCCGACTCCTGCTGGTAATGCTCCACCGAGCGCGGCGTGTTGGCGTGGACCACGTAGCGGACGTTGGAGCGGTCGATGCCCATGCCGAAGGCGATGGTGGCCACGACCACGTCGAGCCGCTCGTTGACGAAGTCGTCCTGGGCGCGCCGCCGGACCTCGGCGTCGAGGCCCGCGTGGTAGGCCGCGCAGGAGACCCCAGCGTTGGCCAGCCCCGCGGCCAGGCGCTCCACGTCCTTGCGGGTCTGGGCGTAGACGATGCCGCCCTCGCCGGAGTGGATGCGCACCACCTCCAGCACCTGCGCGGCTTGGTCGCGGCGCGGGAAGGCGCGATAGACCAGGTTCGGGCGGTCGGGATGCCCGATCAGGCGCGCGGGCCCGCGCAAGGCGAGCTGGACGCAGACGTCCTCCTGGACCGCGGGCGTCGCCGTAGCGGTCAGGGCCATGCGCGCCGCTTTGGGGAAGCGCTCCATGACCTCGGCCAGGCGGCGGTACTCGGGCCGGAATTCGTGGCCCCAATGCGAGACGCAGTGCGCTTCGTCGACCGCGATCAGGATCAGCCGCGGGGCGCAGTCCTCCAGCAGGTCTCCGACCAAAAGGCGCTCGGGGCTCACGTAGAGGAGGTCGATCTTGCCCGCGGCCAGCCGGCGGTAGGCCGCGCTGCGATGGTCGGCCTCCAGGTTCGAGTGCAGGGCGTCGGCGGCCAAGCCCGCCTCGCGCGCGGCCGCGACTTGGTCGTCCATGAGCGCGATGAGCGGGGAGACGACCAGGACGAGTCCCCGGCCCATGGCGGCGGGAAGCTGGTAGCAGAGGCTCTTGCCGCCTCCGGTCGGCAGCACGACCAGGCTGTCGCGGCCGGCCAGCGCCGCCTCGACCGCCTCCCGCTGCAGGGGCTTGAACGAGTCGTAGCCCCAGCCGCGCTTGAGGGCCTCCTCGGGTGTCATCATGGCAGACGCTGGGATGTATTGTACCGGCTTTCCCAGCCGCATGGCGAGTCTGTTATAATCCTGCCAGAGGCATGATGATGAAGGCGATCGAACGGATCTTAAAAGCCAGCGCGCTGCTGGCCGCCCTTTCCTGCGCCGCGCGGGCGGGCCAGGCTCCCGATCCTATTGCAGCCGCCAAGACCTTCGGCGGCGACGGCAGGCGGCCCATCCAGGAGCTCTACACGGCCATGGACGACCTGGCCAAGAACGGCCCCTGGACCATGGAGACCGTTTACACCGACCAAGGCCTGCCCATCCGCGTGCTCCATACGAAGAAAAAAGGGCCAGCTCTTTGGCTGCTGGCGGGCATCCACGGCGAAGAGCCCGCCCCGCCAAACGCCGTTTCTTACAGCACGGAGGCCCTCGCCGCTTTGGCGGCCGCGGACATCCCGGCCGTGGTCTTCCCCCTGTGCAATCCTTTCGGCTACTCCAAAGGGTGGCGCTACCCGGACGCCAAGGAGCGCCGCCTCGGCCACAGCGTGGGCGACAGCGACTACCGCCTTCTGGACAAGGACGGCAAACCCCGCCTGGCCACGCCCGCCTCGGCCCAGTCCGCCGCGCTCACGGCCAAGGTCCTTGAGCTGGCCCGGGAGTACCCGCCCGCGCTTTCCGTGGACCTTCATGAGGACGACTCTTTGCTTGCGGGCTACATCTACTCGCAAGGCCCCAAGGGCTGCGACGACCCCGTGGCCAAGGCCGTATTAGGGAAGATGGCGGAGCTGAAGTACCCGATCAAGCTCGCGGGACGGACGGATTTCGACGAAAAGATCGTCGACGGCGTCATCTGCGGCGTCAACGACGGTTCCATCGACGAGCTTATCTCAGCGCAGAAGGTATCCGTGGATGGCAGCGTCCGGCCAGGCCCGGCGGGCCGCTCGGTCATCGTGGTGGAGACCAGCTCCATGAAGATGCCCCTGCCCAAGCGGGTGCGCCTGCACCGCGCCATCATCGGGATGCTCGAAGAGCTCTTCAGTATCGCGGGGAAGCCGCGGCCGGCGCCATGAACAAGAGCCTCTCCATGTAGTCCGACGACTTGCCGGCCAGCGAGAGCCGGTAGGTCCGGTCATAGAAGCTCCGCGCATCGTCCGGGTCCCTGACCCCCCGGACGAGCTCGTGGGCCAGATTGAGCGCAAGGAGATTGAGGGCCTCGTCGTTGCCGCGCACGGTGATCTCCTTTCCGTCCTTGGAGACCTTCAGCTTGGCGCTGAAGGCCGCCAGAGCCTTGCGCTTGTCCGCGGGTACCTCGTAGGCGAGCGTCTGCTCCAGGTTGTCCGGCCCCATGGTGCCGGAATAGTAATAGTCCTCCGCGTTCCAGACCGCGATCTTGTCCCAGGGGCCCCTGTGGTCCCAGGTGAGCCGGTCAGGCTCGATCCGGTCCGGGGCGCCGTATTCCTCTATGAGCTGCAGGGCCATGACCTCGGAATAGGTGTACCATCTCGTGGTGACCGCCTCGGCTTGCTCGCGGCGCTGCTCGGCGCCCATCGGCTGCGTCGGCGCCGTGGCGCAGGCAACGCTCAGCCCGGCCAACGCGGCGAGAAAGAAGAGGTTCCGCATATCTGCCTCCCGGTCCTATTATAAGTCTGCCTCCCGGGCGTCAAGTCGTTGTCAAGCGCCTCCGATTGGGTGTCGGTGGTCAACTTACTTAACTTTTCAACTTTCGAGTGGAAAGTTAAATAAGTTGACAAAGTTGACCACCGGCACCTTCGGAGTGGGCCTTGACAGCTTGGGGAAACCTGCTATAATTAGGCGCCCACCGCCGAGGGCCAACCACATGCGCAAAGCATGGCTCCTCGGCGTTTTCCTTTTCCTGCCCCGGACGGGGCAGGCCGCGCTCGGCGGCGTCCCGGCTGAGCCTGCGGCCAAGCTCCAGCCGTTCGGCAGCGCCAAGGAGCTTTCCCTCCTGCTCAACACCGGGGAGCTTCCGCCCATCGCGTCGGCGCCTATAATGGAGGTGGAGAAGCTCGGGGAAGACCTGCGCGACGCCGTCGCCCCGGTCCCGTCCTTGACCGGGCTCCTGGCCGCGCTGCGCGACCCGGATCCGCGCGAGCGCGGCGAGGCCGTCGCGGCCTTCGGCTATGAGGGCAATTTCGCCGCCATCCCCTACGTCAGCGCGGTCTTGCTGCGCCTGGACGAGCCGCTCTTCGTGCGCGTGGCCGCGGCCCAGGCCCTGGGCCGCATCGGCGACCGGCGCGCCTGGAGCTTCCTGGCCCGCGCCGTCAGGGACCCTGAGCCCCAGGTGCGTCTGGCTTGCGCCATCGCCCTGGGCCGCCTGAGCCGCTGGAGAGGGGTCAGGCCCCTGTCGCGCGCCCTGCGCTCGGAGACCGATGAGAGCGTGCGCGTGGCCCTGACCTGGGCCCTGGGCGCGGCCCAGCGCCGCCGGCTCTAGGGCCGCGGGCTGGAGGCCGCGGCCGACGGCGACGGCCGCCAGCCTTCCTTGAGCGCGGCCAGCACGATGCGCGCGCAGGCCTCGGCGTCCGAGAGCGCCTGGTGGTGGTCCAGGTCGATGCCCAGCCGGCCGCAGACCGTGGGCAGTTGGGTGGGGTAGATGGACCAGGTCTTGCGCGCCAGCTGCACCGTGCAGACGTAGGGCCAAGGCGGCGGAGCGATGCCCGCGGACCGGCAGCAGGTCTCCAGGACCTTGCGGTCGAAGCGCGCGTTGTGCGCGGCCAGGAACTGCGCGTCGCCGATGGCGGCCGCGATCTCGATCCAGAGCTCGGCGAAGCTCGGCTCCAGGCACACCTGCGGCCAGGTGATGCCGTGGATGTAGGTGAAGATGAAGCGGTCGCGCGGCGGGCGGATGAGGCGGTGGAAGCGCTTGGCGATGCGGCCGTCCTTGACCCGCACCACCCCGACGGCGCAAGCCGAGTCCGAGCCGTAGTCCGCGGTCTCGAAGTCGATGGCCGCGAAGTCGGGCGCCTCGGCGGGGACCTTGCGCGTCTTGGGGCTCATGCTCGCCTCCTCTTGCGCGCCAGGCCGTAGGCCTTGTGCAAGGCGCGCAGGGCGGTCTCACCGTGCGCCGCGTCCACCACGGTCGAGATGCGCAGGTCCGAGGCCACGATCATGTGGATGTTGATCTTGTGCTTGGCCAGAGTCTCGAACATGCGGGCCGCGATGCCGGGATGGTGCCGGAACCCGGTGCCCACGGCCGAGACCTTGGCCACCCCGTCGCGGATGTCCACGGCCGCGCCCAGGCGCCGGGCCAGGGGGGCCAGGGCCTCCTTGGCCTTGGCCGCGAAGCTGCGCGGGGTCATCAGCGAGATCGCGTTGACACCCTCGCGCGAAGGCGCGGACTGGATGATCATGTCAACGGGGATGTGCCGCGCGGCCAAAGCCGAGAGCACGGAGGCCGCCACGCCCGGCCGGTCCGGCACGTCGGTCACGTTGAGGCGCACCTCGCTCTTGTCCAGGGCCAGGGCCGAGACGAAGGCTTTTTCCAGCATGGTATCTCCCTTGGGTACGATCCAGGTGCCCGGCTGCGGGTGGAAGGCGGAGCGCACGTGGATGGACACGCCGAAGCGCTCGGCCACCTCGATGGAGCGCGGCTGCATCACCTGGGCTCCGGCGCCGGCCAACTCCAGCATCTCCTCGCCCGTGATGGAGTCGAGCTTGCGGGCCTCGGAGACCAGGCGCGGGTCGGCCGTGTAGACGCCCTTGACGTCGCTGTAGATCTCCACTTCGCGCGTGCGCAGGGCCGTGGCCAGGGCCACGGCGGTCAGGTCCGAGCCGCCCCGGCCGAGCGTGGCCACGTCGCGCTCCGGGTTGAGGCCCTGGAAGCCGGCCACGGTCACGATGCGTCCGGCTCTCAACTCGCGCAGCAGCTTGCCGGTCCGGATGCGCACGATCTGGGCCCGCGTGTGGGCGCCGCCGGCCTCGATGCCGGCCTGCGCGCCGGTCAAGGACACCGCGGGCACGCCGCGCGCCCGGCAGGCCATGGCGAAGAGGGCGATGCCCACCTGCTCGCCCGTGGCCAGCAGCTGGTCGAGCTCGCGGGCGTCGGGCTCCGGTGCCACGCGCTGGGCCAAGGTCAGGAGCTCGTCGGTCATCTCGCCCGGGGCCGAGACCACCACGACCACGGCCCGGCCGCGGCCACGGGCCGTGATGGCCCGGTCGGCGGCGAGCTGGATCTTCTCGGGGTCCGCGACCGAGGTCCCGCCGAACTTCATGACCAGTATGCGCATGGGTGCCGCCGAGTCATTCTACCAAATGGGGGGGGGCGGGCCGGCTCGCTGGGAAGGTCCCGGCGTCAGCGCAGGGCCTCGGCGAGCGTGCAAGCCTCTTCGATCTTCGCCAGAAGCTCGGTCCAGGAGGCGACGGCCTTGTCCTTCCAGGCCGCCTCCTCCGCGTCCTTGGGAGAAAAGTCCTTGAGTTTGTCGAGATGCTTCCTGAGGATGTCGCGCGCGTACCGCAGATCCGCCGCGACGAAGCCGGCGTAATTCGTGTTGTCGATATGCTCGGCGACCGCGTCCATGTCCTTGACGGCCTCGGTCAGATATCCCGCGTGGGAATGGCGGGCATAGCCGACCCCAGGGGTCAAGCGCAGGGTGCCGTCCGTCCCCATGTGCGCCCCAGGCTGGATGCCGAAGTCGATGCCGGAGTGCTCGGGCTCGGCCATCCTCTCGAAAACCGTCTTGACCGCCAGGCCGTAGCCCCAGCGGTCGAGCTTTAAACGCGCGGCGATCGGATCGTTCTGATATTGCGCCGTCAGTCGAGCGGCCTGGGCCTGCGCCTCGACGGCGAGACCCTTGAGGCGGGAGGCCTTCATCTGGCGGGAGGACGCAGCGGCGGCGTTCGAGACGTCCCGGACCTGGGCGTCCCAGGACTGGGCCGCCAGAGGCAGCGACAGGCAGGCGGCGACGGCAAGGGAGGATAGCATCACCCTGATTGTAGCCTGATCCCCTCGGCCGCGCCTGAAGCGGAGGGCCTACCCCGACCTCGGCTTTTGGCCCAGCGCGAATGGGACAGCCGTGGAGCGGAAGTCCTATGGCGGCTGGGCCTGTCGGCCCGGCGTCCCGCGGCGCCGGCGCGCGCGCGCGCCGGCGCCGCGCAAGCGGCCGGGGGCCTCTCGTCGATACCGGGTGGAATCGCCTAGGTCTTTGGACCTATTTTGTAGTGGGTCCATTGGTCCGTTCGGCGGGACCGAAGGGCCTATAGTGGAAATCCGGGGGCGTGATAAAATCTCTTCCATGCTCAGTAAGGAGGTAGGGGGAATGAAGAGACTTTCATCCATTCTGTTGCTGGCCGTGGTGATGCTGGCCGCTTGCGGCGAGGAGACGCGCGACGGACTGCTGACTTTGGCGGGCTCGGGCCCGCTGAAGATCACCGACCAGAGCGGCAAGGTCGTGGAGTTCTTGGCCGGACCGACCAAGGTCGTGTTCTCCGCCGACAACTCCCGCAAGTTCACGGTGACGGTCAGCCAGGGCCAGGACAAGCAGGCCAAGTTCTCCGGACAGGCCCCGGTCAGCGACGGCTGGAACTTCACTCTGCGCGGCAAGGACATCGGCCAGCAGGTGGATCTGGCCAGCAGCCGCAATGTCGAGTTCGTGGGCCGGACGTGGCGGACCATGCGCGACGGCATGCCCTGCGGCTTCAACGGCCGCATGGTCGTCGAGGACACGTATCAGGCCTGCAACGAGGACTGGCGCGTGGGCTTCTCCGACAGCTTGAACACGCTGCCGGTCGCCTCCTTCCGCGCGCAGCGCAACAACCAGACCTGCCTCATCGACTCCCGCGACCTCTACTGCCGCGACTACGGACCGAACCCGTACTATCCGCCGATCCCGCACCCGCACCGCCTGCAGTCGGCTCAGGATTCCGTCAGCAAGCTCAGCGACCTGGGCGTCGGCGGCATCAAGTTCGACTAAGGCTTCCGGCCCGGAAATTCACCGGCCACCGCGGACGAATCGCGGTGGCCGGTGCCTTTTTAGCGCCGCCCCGCATCGAGCCGCGCCAAGGCGGCGAGGGCCTGCTTCTGATGGGGGTACTGGGCCGTAGCGAGGACGGCGCGCCACTCGGCGGAGTCCGGGCCCAGGCGCTGCCGCACGGCCGCCAGAAGCTCCGCCGCGGGAAAGCCCGTCATCTCCGACCTCTCCGGGCTCAGGTACTGGCCTATGGGGCCCCAGGGGCTCGTCGGGGCGAAGCCGCCCGCGTCCACGAGCACCCAGCCGCTTTTGGTCCAGTAGAGGTTGCCCATGTTGAGGTCCGCGGTGTGCCCGATGCGCACCAGCCGGACCATGAGCTCGACCAGGCCCGCCCTCTGCTCGGCGCTCAAGCGGCCGGCCTCGTGCATGGGCGTGCCCACCACAAGGTCCTTGACCAAAGCCAGGCCGTCGGCGCTGGCCGCGCGCAGCGCGGCGTGAGGGATGTCGGTCTTGGACATGGCGGCCAGCGCCGCGGCCTCGGCCCCGAAGACCTCGATGTCCTTGAGCTCGGGGGCGATGAGCTTGACCACCAGGTCCCGGCCTTTGACGCGGTAGACCCAGGCCGAGGTCCCTTCGCCGAGCTTCTCTGCGAGCTCGTAGGTCTGCCCCGCGATGCGGACCCGGTCCCCGGTCTGGCCCGGCCAGGCGGGGATGTCGTCCGGCGGCAGGGCGAGGACGGGTCCATCGAAGAGCTCGCCGTCAGCGCGAGCATCCTCGGGGGACCGCTCCGGGCCGACGGCCGGTCCGGCGGGCGCTTCGGGAGGCGGTATCGCCGGGGCTCCGGGCGCCGGCTCCGCCAGGACCGGTCCCAGGGGCGCGACGGTCTCGGGGGCAAGGACGGCCGGGACTGGCGAGAATGCGGGAGCGACGAGCGGGCTGGGCGTCAGCGAGAACTGCGCCTGCGGCGCCAGAAGAGGCTGGGATAGCGGCGCGGCGAGCTGGACCGTGGGGACGACCTGGGGAATGGCGCGCGCCTCGACAGGAGCCACTTCGAAGCGCGCGGCCTGCGCCGCGGGGGCCCAGAGCGTCCAGAGCAGAAGGAGGCGAAGCATGCCCGGGTAGTTTAGCCCCAAGACGTCGTCGGCGCAAGGCCGCCCGGAAGACTTGACTTCGTTTTGAGCCCGGGGAGCTAACATATGAGCGGCGGGGGGGAGGGAGACTGATATGTATATCCTGGTGACGCATCAGATCAAGGATGCCAAGGCGTTCTTCGAGAAGGGCTCGTCGCTGGTCAAGAAGGTGCCGCAAGGCCTCACCCCCCATCTGTTCCTCCCGGACAAGAAGATGAGCTCGGCCATCTGCGTGTGGGAAGCCGACTCGGTGGACCGGCTGCAGAACTACATGGACAAGGAGCTGGGCCTGTGCAGCGTCAACGAATGCACCGAGATCGACGCCGCCAAGGCCATGGGCCTGGAACTCCTGGCCTCGGCGCCGGCGGTGTGATGCGGCCACTCCTGTCCGGGGAAAATCCGTCGCGCGACGCACCAAGCCCTGATGAAACAGCCTCCGGTCGGGATTGTCCGACGAGAAATCGGCAGCAGGCCTCGTTGAATCGGCTTGCGCGGTTTTACAGCCTGTCCCGAGACATCATCCCGGCGTTGGCCCGCGCCGGCGATACCGGCTGTGGCCGTTGACAACCCCGATGGGTCCTGCGAGTTGCGGCGGGGTGCATCGCACAGAGAACCCTGTCGGGCCCAGGATCGTCGCAGGTCGGTTCCGCTCCGAGAGACTCAGAGAACGGCCAGGCAAGCTTCTTTGACTTTCCCCGGACAGCTCTGGATGCGGCACCGGTGCATGCTGAAAATCCTCTCGCCACGTGTCACTCCTGCGACCCCTTGATGTATAATCGCAGGGCGCGGTGTCTTGCGACCCGGCAAAGGGGGCATCATGACTTGTTGGTTCCAAGTGGCGATCGTATCGCTGGCTTTGAGCGCCGTCGCGAGGCCCGCCATGGCCGAGACGACGGGCGCGGATGATTCCTGGCGCGGCGCCTATGCCGGCCTAGCCTCCGGCCTGAAATCCGGCGAGGCGACCTGGACGGGCCGGGAGAACAACGGCGGCACCGTCGCCCTGGACGGTCTGCCGGCCCGCGGCTACGACCTGACGGCGCTGCGCATCGGCGGCTATGGCGGCTACAACTGGCAGAGGGGGCGCTGGGTGTTCGGCCCCGAGGCCGACTTCGCCTGGAGCGACAAGACCGAGACCCGCGACTTCTTCCCGGGCTGCGGCCCGGGCTGCGGCGGCTTCACGGCTCCTCCCGGTCCCAACGATACCGCCTCGGTCAGGATGAAATGGGACGGCGGCGTGCGGGGGCGCATCGGGTATCTGGCGGGGCCCGCATGGCTGGTCTACGGCACGGGCGGACTCGCGATCCAGGACATGGAAGCGACCGGGGTCTGCTGGAACCCGACGCTCAACTCGCAATACTGCTTCGGGACGGAAGAACAGGCGCCGATCACGCGGGAAATCCTCATGTTCGGATATTCGATCGGCGCCGGCGTGGAGAGGAAGATCCGCGAGCATTGGCTGCTGCGCGGCGAATACCGCTTCTCGGACTTCCCCGGCGTGGACGACACGATGGTGTTCCCGCCAGGCACCTTCGGGAACAACACCTATGGCTACCGCCTTTCGGCCCAGACCCACATGTTCACGGCGGGACTCGGCTACAAGTTCTGAGCGCCTTGCTATAATCCAGCCATGGCCTGCTGTACTCCTCCGACCGAGGGACGCATCCTGTTCTGCTTCCTCGCCGCCGGGGCCCTCCTGCTCTTCCTGATCAATCCCCGTCTGGGAGCCGCGGCCACCGTGCTCCTGGCCGCCCTGTACTTCTGGGGGTCTTGGCTGCTGGCCAAGCTGGACGTCGCCTTCGCGCGCTGCGAGCTCGCCCTGCGGCAGAGCCGCGGGGTCCGCCGGCCCGGCCTGCTGTACTGCCCGGAATGCGGCCTGCATCTCCAGAGCCGGGCCGATGGCAAGCCGGTAGCGCACTACGTCTGTCCGTCCTGCGGCGGGGCTTGGTGCGGCTGGGATGAGCTCTGCGCCTTCCTGAGCCGCCGCCTGGCTCAGTGGAAGCCCGACGCCGCTGATGGGCTGGCCGCGACGCTGGTCTGCCCCAAATGCGCGCGTCCCATGGGTGCCGGAGGCTGGGCTGGGGCGCCGGTCACCGCGCACCGCTGCCCCGTCTGCACGGGGGCCTGGGTCCCCCGCCTGAGCTGGGTCTGGTTCCAGATGGGATCCCCCCGCGGCTGAGGCCTCAGCCGCGCTTAAGCCGAGACCCGCGCGCCCTTGCGCTCGATGGGCAGGACCTCGGCCCGGCTGGCGATCTTGTGGGCCGCGAAGGCCTTGACCATGGCCTCGCCGATGGCCAACGCCTGCGGCCCCTTGCGGCACAGGGCCAGCACCGTCGGCCCTGAGCCGGAGAGCGCGGCCCCGCAGGTGCCGGCGGCCAGGGCGGCCTTGAGCACGTCCTTGAACCCGGGGATGAGCGGAGCCCGGTAGGGCTGGTGCAGGCGGTCGCCCATGGCTTCGGCCAAGTCCTCCCAGCGCCCGCGCTCGATGGCCGAGGCCAGCAGCAGCGCGCGAGAGACGTTCTCGACCGCGGCCTCGCGCAGCACGGTGTCGGGCAATACCGCGCGGGCCTTGGCCGTCTCCAGCTGGAACTCCGGGATGCAGACCACGGCCGTGAGATCCTGGTGAGGCTTCAAGGCCAGGTTGCGCACGGCCCTGTGATCTTTTATGGAGAGGGTGACCCCTCCCCTGATGGCGGGAGCCACGTTGTCCGGGTGGCCTTCCATGACCACCGCGTACTCGAAGAGCTGCTCGTCCGTCAGCGGCGAGGGCTCCAAAAGCCGGTTGGCCGCGAAGAGGCCGGCCACGATGGCGGCCGCGCTGGAGCCCAGCCCCCGGGCCAGCGGGATGCGGTTGTGGGCCTTGAAGACCAGGCGGTTGAAGAATCGGCCCGCGATGACCGTGTTGGCCGCGCGGACCATGAGGTTGCTCTTGTCCTTGGGCAAGGACTCCGCGCCCTCGCCCTCGATCTCGACGACGGGCGGGCCGTCCTCGGAGTGCTTCTCGATCTCAAGCTCGTTGTGGAGCGTCAGGGCCATGCCCAGGCAGTCGAAGCCCGGACCGATGTTGCTGGTGGAAGCCGGGACCCGCACCCGCACCCGCCGGAGCACGCTCACAGCTTGAACCCGCGGCCCGGCGTGAAAGCCCGGCGGCGGGGGGAGAAGCGCGCCGCCGTGTCCGGGTCCTTGAGCCCGTGGCCGGTGAGCACGCAGACCACGGTCCCGCTCGGCTTGCGGCCGGTCCGGGCCAGCTTGAGCAGGCCCGCCACTCCGGCCGCGCTGGCCGGCTCGCAGAAGACCCCTTCTTCCCGCGCCAGGAAGCGGTAGGCGGCCAGGATCTGGCTGTCGGTCACGGAGCCGATCATGCCGCCGGACTCGTCGCGCGCGGCCAAGGCTCCGGCCTTGGAGTAGGGGTCGCCGATGCGGATGGCCGTGGCCACGGTCCTGGGGTCGGCGACCGGACGGCCCAGCACCAAGGGTGCCGCGCCCGCGGCCTGGAAGCCCATCATGCGCGGCCTGCGGCCGCCGAGCTCCCGGTAGCCCTTCCAGTAGGCGGTGATGTTGCCGGCGTTGCCCACGGGCATGAACTGGAAGTCCGGGGCCCGGCCCAGGACCTCGGCCACTTCGAAGGCCGCGGTCTTCTGGCCCTCGATGCGGTAGGGATTGGACGAATTGACCACGGTGAAGTCTTGCTCGGCCGCGATCCGCAAAGCCGCCTTCAGCGCCGCGTCGAAGTTGCCCGCGACCTCCACGATCTCGGCTCCGTGCATCACGGCCTGCATGAGCTTGCCCAAGGCCACGGCGCCGCGGGGCAAGAAGACCACGCAGCGCAGGCCGGCCTTGGCGGCATAAGCCGAAGCCGAGGCCGCGGTGTTGCCGGTCGAGGCGCAGAGCACCCCCCGGGAGCGCTCCTCCAAAGCCTTGGACATGGCCACGGTCATGCCGCGGTCCTTGAAGGAGCCCGTGGGGTTGGTCCCTTCGAATTTGAGGTGCACCGAGCCCGGCCGCAGGCCCGCGGCCTTGGCCAGGCGGTCGGCGCGGATCAGAGGCGTGTTCCCCTCGCCCAAGGACACCACCGGGGTGCGGCGCGTCACGGGCAGCCGGCCGCGGTAGCGCTCGATGAGGGTCATCAGGGCAGAAGGCGCATCACGGTATGGCGGCGCGCGATGCTGGGCAGAGCGAGTATGTCGCGCAGGGCCCGGCCGAAGGTGCCGGGGCTGGTCGGATGCGTGGTGAGGATGATGGGCACGCACTTGGGGTCGCAGCCCCCGGGCTGGTTGATGGTGGCAATCGAGATGCCCAGCCGGCCCAAGGCCGCGGTGACGGCGGAGAGCACGCCCGGCCGGTCCAGGGCGCCCAGGCGCAGGTAGAAGGCGCAGTCCGAGTCGGCCAGGCGCGGGGCCGGCCCCGGCCGCGGCGCGGCGGGCGCGGCGCCGGAGATGAGCTCCCGGCCCAGCGCCATGATGTCGCCCAGTACGGCGCTGGCCGCGGGGCCCGCGCCGGCGCCTCTTCCGTAGAACATCAGGTCCCCGGCGGAAGCGGCGCGCACCAGGACCGCGTTGAACTCGTCCTGCACGGCGGCCAGGGGATGCGCCAGAGGGACCAAGGCGGGGCCGACGAAAGCCTCGACTCTGGGCTCGGCGCCTTCCAGGAAGCGGGCCACGCCCAGGAGCTTGACCCGGCGGCCCAGCTCGTTCTCCGCGAAGGCCATGTCCTCGAGCCCCAGGTCCTGGATGCCCTGCGTGCGCACCTGGTCGGGCCGCAGCCAGGCCCCGGTCACCAAAGAGGCCAGGACCGAGACCTTGTCCGCGGTGTCCTGGCCGCTCAGGTCCAGGGCGGGGTTCTTCTCGGCCAAGCCCAGCTCCTGGGCCCGGCGCAGGGCCGCGGCCGGCGCCACGCCTTCGGCCATGCGGGTGAGGATGAAATTGGTGGTGCCGTTGAGGATGCCGTAGACGGCCTCGACGCGGTCGCCGGCCAGGCTCAGGTCCAGGGCCTTGAGGATGGGGATGCCGCCGGCCACGCTGGCCTCGAAATGCAGCCGGCCGCCGCCGTCGGCCGCGGCTTTGCGCAGCTCGTCCCAGCTCCGCGCCAGGAGCCGCTTGTTGGCCGTGACCACGCCGCGGCCGCGGCGCAGGCAGCCCAGGACCAGGCGGCGCGGCGCGCCCAGGCCGCCCAGGAGCTCGACGACCGCGTCGACGCCGGGCAAGGCCGCCACCCGCGCCGGGTCCGTCAGGCGCCGCACCGAGGCCGGCAGGCCGAGGCGGCGGGCCGCGGCCGCAACGCGGCGGTCGCAGACCGCGGCGAGCTCCAGCCGGGCGCCCAGACGGCGGCAGAGGCTCTCGCGCCGGGACTTGAGCAGGCGCACGGTCTCGGAGCCCACCACGCCCAGGCCCGCGACCGCGAGGCGTATCGTGCGCATGGATTAAGTCTACAAAATCTGTGCTAGACTCTCGGTATGTCAATACTCTGGATCTGGCTCTGGCTGAATCCGCTCGCTTGCGCGGGGCTTGCCCCGACGTGCGTCAGCAAGGCCGCGGATGCGAGCTACCAGGAGCCGGCCGACCTCAAGGCCCTGATGGGCTGCCAGAAGAGGAAGCTGGCCCGCTCCGTCTCGGACTACCAGGCCAAGCATGGCACAGAGCCCCCGGAGGAGACCCTGGAGGGCTGGCAGGAACTGCAGCGCGGCGAGGTGCGGGACTTCATCCAGCGCCATCCGGACCGGTCCGTCATCGAGGGAGATGTCGACTCCGAGGCGGGCGGCGAGCCGGCCGGGCCGGACCAGGGCGGAGGCGGCGCGGCGGCCAAGCCGGGCCAGGTCGTGAAGAGCGCGCAGACCAAGCCGGCCCAGGGCCGGGCGAGCGCGAAGGTCAAGCCGGGCCAGGCCGCGCGGAGCGCTCAGGCCGAGCCGGTCCAGGGCCAGGCGAGCGCGGCGGTCAAGCTGGGCCAGGGCGGGAAGGGCGCTCAGGCCAAGTCAGTCCAAGGCCCATCGAGCGCGACGGTCAAGCCGGACCAGGCCGAAGAGAGCCCGAAGGCCGAACCGGGCCAGGGTCAGGCGGAGCAGGCTCCGCCCGCGGACCTCGAGGCGCTCAAGAAGGACCTGTTGGAGAAGTCGGACCAGGGGCGCAAGGGCGTCACTCCGGAGATGGCCGCGGAGATCGTAGCCGCCCTCAAGAAGCAGCAGGGCTCGGTGAGCCCCGACATGGCCGCGCTCCTCGACGCGGTCCAGAAGGACGGCCCGAACCTGTCGGCGGACACGTTCCATAAGCTCCAGGACGCCGCGCGCAAAGCCAATGCCTCGGGGCTGGATCTGGGGGCCTCTCCGGAGGTCGAGGACTCCCTCCTGAAGGGCGAGTACGATAAGGACCAGCCCGCGCCGGCCCCGCCCGCTCCCGGCACGGACTAGGTCAGCCGCCGGGCTTGGAGACGGCCAGCCCGCCGCCCATGATGAGCGCGCCCTGCAGGAAGGCCAGGCCCAAAGAGACCCTGAGGCCCAGAAAGATGGCGTCGATGATGGTGTCGATGTCGAAGAGCAGGGCCCAGGCCAGGCAGGCCGCCAAGCCGGCCGCGGCCCAAGCGCCCACGTTGTAGAGGTGCGTCAGACGCCGGGCCACGGCCTTGGCCCGGGCCGCGCCCTTGGCCGGCTCATAGCCCACCAGCGAGTCCTGGAGCCGCTTGAGGTCCAGACCGGCCTTCTCGAGACGCGCCTCTCCGGCCTCTACCTTCTTGCGCGCGTCTCGGTCCTCCGCGAGCCGGGAGTAGACGGCCTGGCCCGGGGCCGTGATCCAGCGTTCCACGGCGTCGTGGGCGCGGCCTTCCGGCGCCCAGTGGTTGAGCCCGTAGCTGGCCGCGGCCGCGGAGCCGGCCACCACGCTCGTGGCCACCAAGGTGTGGAAGAGGCGGACGATCATGCTTATATGATAGCGCTATTCCTTTGATAGTGTCCCATGCTCGTACATGGGCGCATGGCTGCAGACTGCCAGATTTTATTTGAGCATGATCTGAGCCGCGTATGAGCTCCCTCGGAGGAACCTGCCTTATAATATTGGTATGAAGACGGGAAGAGGGATTATGAAAAAGATGAATTTGAAGATCCTGCTCGAACTCGCGGCCGCGCTTGTTTTTCTGGGTGTCCCGTCGCAAGCCGGCGAAAACTCAGTCATGACCTCGCAACTGGCGATAGCGGCAACTCCCCAAAAGGGCTGGCTCTCCAAGGCGTCCTCCGCAATCGCCCCGGTGTCTAAAGCGCCGGAAGCCCTGCCGGCAGCGGGCGCGAACCTGAAGAGCAAGGGCGCGGAGCCCGTGAAGTCGGTGGAGCCGCGCAAGCCGCGGGTCTCCAGGCTGCAGGAGCCGGGCGAAGCGTTCGGCGGCGGAGCGGCGAAGCGGATCCGGGATGCGGCCAGGATGCTGGCGGAACAGGCTACAGAGACCAAGAGCGCGCAGTAAACCGCTATTTCTTGGGAGCAACGCGGCGCAGCAGGAAAGCCTGCACGGCCTTCGGGTAGGCCGCCCCGGTCTCCAAGTAGCCCTCGTCGTGGCCGCCCGTCATCTCCAGGAACTCCTTGGGCTGCGGCGCCGCCGCGAACAAGGCTTGGCCCATGCGGAAGGGCACGACGCGGTCCTGGCGGCTGTGCATGACCAGGACCGGACACTGGATGCGGGGGATCTTGGCCAGGTTGTCGTAGCGCATGGTCACCATGAGGCGCACGGGCAGCCAGGGGAACACCTCGCGGCCCATGTCCACGATGGAGGTGAATGCGCTCTCCAGGATGAGGGCCTTGGGCGGATGGCGCAAGGCCGTCTCCAGAGCGATCCCGTTGCCGAGGGACTCGCCGTAGATGACGAGTCGGTCGGGCGGGTAGCGCTTGGCCTGCGTCAGCCAGCGCCAGGCCGCCTCCGCGTCGCGGTAGGTGCCCTGCTCGGACGGACTGCCGGCGCTCTTGCCGTAGCCGCGGTAGTCGAAGAGCAGCACGCTCAGGCCCAGCCGGTGGAACAGGTCCGCCTTGGGGACCCGGCTGCTCACGTTGCCGGCGTTGCCGTGGCAGTACAGCAGGACGAGCCTTTGTGCCGCCAGGGGGCCCCCGGCGGCCGGGAGGAACCAACCGTGCAGCGCGACCCCATCCTCGGCGCGGAGCGCCACCTCCTCATGGGAGAGGCCGAAGGTCCGGGGGATGACCGTGAAGTCCCGCGCGGGATGATAGATGTTGGCCGTCTCGAAGCGCCGCAGACCGACCCAGCCCGCGACCAGGAGGGCGATGACGAGGACCGTCTGCCGCATGCCGGGCATGGTATCACAAACCCCTGGCGGCAGTCGAGGCGATGCGTCCGCCGGCACGGCTGGAAGGAGGGGCGTGGAATTTGTAGATTAGGCGCATGACGAATAGAGACGAAGGACAGCATCGTTCCATCCTGAGAAAGCTCGCCCGCCAGGCGATGCTCGACAGAGGGCTGCTCCCTGATTTCCCGCCCCAGGCGCTCGCCGAGCTCGATGCCATCCGCGGGCCCGCGGCGCGACCCGAAGGGCCGGCGCGGGATCTTAGGAGCTTCCTCTGGTGCTCCATAGACAACGATGATTCGCGCGACCTGGACCAGCTCACCGTCGCCGAGGCCGCGCCGGGAGGGTCCGTAAAGGTCCTGGTGGCCATCGCCGATGTGGACGCTCTCGTCGTCAAGGGGTCGGCGCTGGACGAACATGCGCGGCAGAACACCACTTCGGTCTACACCGCGGCCGAGACGTTCCCGATGCTGCCCGAGAGGCTCTCCACCGACTTGACCTCTCTCAACAGCGAGGCGGACCGGCTCGCCGTCGTCGTCGAGATGGTCGTCGCCGCGGACGGAGCCCTGCAGAGCTCGGATATCTATCGGGCGCTGGTGCGCAATCGCGCCAAACTCGCCTACAACAGCCTCGCCGGCTGGCTGGAGGGCGCCGGGCCGATGCCCCAGGAGGTCGGCGCCGTCGGCGGTCTCGAAGAGAATCTCCGGCTGCAGGACCGCGTGGCCCAGAAGCTGAAGGCGCTCCGGCATGTGCATGGAGCGCTCGACTTCGATACCATAGAAGCGCGCCCGGTCTTCGACGGGGATGTCCTCAAGGATTACGCGGCCGAGAGGAAGAACCAGGCCAAAGGCATCATCGAGGATTTCATGATCGCCGCCAACGGAGTCACCGCGCGGTTCCTCGCGTCCAAGAAGCGGCCGTCCTTGCGGCGCGTCGTGCGCACGCCCAAACGCTGGGATCGGATCGTCGAGCTCGCCTCGGAGCGGGGCTTCACGCTGCCCCAGGAGCCCGACTCGAAAGCCCTGGATCGGTTCTTGACCGCGCAGAAGACCGCCGATCCTCTGCGTTTCCCCGATCTCTGCCTCAGCGTCATCAAGCTGCTGGGCGCCGGTGAATATGTCGTCGAACTCCCGGGGGGCGGCGCGGTCGGGCACTTCGGTCTGGCCGTCAGGGACTATGCCCACTCCACGGCTCCCAATCGCCGCTACCCGGATGTCATCACGCAGCGGCTCCTGAAGGCGGCCCTGGCCGGGAGCTCCTCGCCCTACGAGAAGGAGGAGTTGGCGGCGCTGGCCAAGCGCTGCACCGAGATGGAGGACTCGGCGAAGAAAGTCGAGCGCCAGGTCGAGAAATCCGCGGCGGCGATGCTGCTGGAATCGAGGCTGGGCGAACGCTTCGACGCCATCGTCACCGGCGCGTCCGACAAAGGCACCTGGGTCCGACTCTTGAACCCCCCCATCGAGGGAAGACTGGAGAGCGGCTTTGCGGGCATGGATGTCGGTCGCCGGCTCCGCGTGCAGCTGATGAGCACGGATGTGGCGCGCGGGTATATCAACTTCAAGACGGTGGCGTAGGAAGGCCGGGCCGCGCGCTCTGGCGGTGTCAAATCCGGCCCCCGAATTCCTATAATGTCCATCATGAGCCAAGCTAAGAAAGTCGGCATCATCGGCCTGGGCAAGTATCTGCCTGAAAAGGTCCTGACCAACCAGGACTTCGAGAAGATGGTGGACACCACGGACGCCTGGATCACGGAGCGCACGGGCATCAAGGAGCGGCGCATCGCGCGGGCCGACGAGGCCACCAGCGACATGGCCCTGGCCGCGGCCAAGGAGGCCCTGGCCGACGCCAAGCTCACCGGCGCCGACATCGACCTCATCGTGGTGGCGACCATCAGCCCGGACACCCTCTTCCCTTCGAACGCCTGCCGCCTGCAGGGCGCCTTGGGCTGCCGACCCATCCCGGCTTTCGACGTAGCCGCGGCCTGCTCCGGCTACATCTACGCCCTGACCATCGCCGAGAACTTCATCAAGGCCGGCACCGCGCGCCGCGCTTTGGTGGTGGCCGTGGAGAAGCTCTCCGCGATCACGGACTACAGCGACCGCAACACCTGCGTGCTCTTCGGCGACGGGGCCGGGGCCGCGGTGCTCTCGGCCGTGGACACGGGGGGGATCCTTTCGAGCTATCTGGGCTCGGACGGCAAGCAGTGCGAACTCATCACCATGCCCGCGGGCGGCTCGCGCCGGCCGGCCTCGCACGAGACCGTGGACCAGAAACTCCACTGCCTCAAGATGAACGGGGCGGAGGTCTTCAAGGTCGCGGTCAAGACCATGGCCGACGCGGCCCTGGAAGTCATGAACACTTTGGGCGTGCACAGCCCCGACGAGGTGAGCCTCATCATCCCGCACCAGGCCAACATCCGCATCATCAACGCGGTGGCCAAGCGCATGGGCGTGAGCCTCGCCGAGGGCAAGGTCTTCCTCAACATCGAGAAGTACGGCAACATGTCCGCGGCTTCCACGGCCGTGGCCTTGACCGAGGCGGTCCAGACCGGGCGCGTCAAGAAGGGCGACCGGGTCGTGATGGTGGCCTTCGGCAGCGGACTGACCGTGGGCGCCTTGGTCATCGAGCTGTCCTGACCCGCGGCGCGCCGCAGTCCCGGTTTTGCGCTATAATGCCGTTGTGAAGGCTTTGGCCGCCGGTCTCCTCGTCTTGGCCGCGGCGGCCTCCGCCGCCGAACGGAAGGTCTCGACTCCCTACATGTGGGGGGGCAGCAACGGCGGCAGCGGCACCATGTCGAGGATCGACACCGCCAACGGCGGCGTGACGATCTTCGGCCACGCGGGAACCAACGATTGGGGGGCCGTGGACCCGGCCGGCAACCTCTGGACGACCGATCGATCGAGGGGGGTGGTGCGCAGGTTCAACGCCTCCAGCGGC